>JBCBEA010000383.1:0-4617 GCA_038529195.1 Cyanobacteria bacterium J06600_6 | reverse complement strand
CTAAATAGTTTCCAACTTTCATTCTCTGCTCTGAGCTATATTTCGAGCAGCAATTTTATTAAAATCTTATGGTTATTTGGCAAGAATGGCTTTTTCAGGCTAATCATTGGCTCGGCTCTTTAGGCTACTTTGCATATCCCACTTTTATTATTATTTATTTATCAGCTACCCTTGTGGGGCTGCCAGCAATTTTTCTTTTTTTAGCTGCAGGAAGTTTATTTGGTTTTGTTCCTGGTCTAATCTTGGTTTCCGTCGCCGATACTCTTAGTGTTGCTGTTTGCTACCAGTTGGGTAGAACCGTAGCCCGTAAAAAAGTTAGCGAGTGGATTTCTCAGCGTCCACATTGGGGCGAATTTGACCGTGCAGTTGCCAGAAAAGGATGGAAAATTGTCTTCTTAACTCGTTTATCGCCAATAGTTCCTTCTAATGTACTTAACTATGGCTTTAGCTTGACTAGAATCAATTTTTGGCAATATTTATTTGTTTCCTGGCTAGCAATGATTCCCGTTATTGCTCTCTACGTATACCTGGCTTCAGTCGGCACAAATTTACTGTCAGGGAACAGTGACGATCCCAGACAAATTATTGCTTCCGTAATTGGTTTAATTACCTCTCTAATGGCGATCGCCTACACAACCAAACTGATGTACGGAACACTGATCCCCAAACCAACGACATCCAAAACAACCTTGGACAGGGTTCAGGCTCCAAGAGCCAAAGAAAGAGTCAAGGAAAAAGCAAACGCCAGGCAATAATCTCAATCCCTAGACCAACGGTGCATCTATATCAAAATTAAATATGTTCTACATTCTGAGAGATCGATATTCAGCGTAGGATGATAGTGGATGCAGTTTACCAAGCAAGAATTATGGGGTACGTGGCGATTCTTGAAGACTCACAACAACTGGCGATCGCCAATATAGCGGGACAAACTCAAATTAGTTTGACTATGAGTCGTCCTGGACTGCAACAAAGTCAAAGCAGCAGTTTTAGTACAGGAGACTGGTCAAACAAGCCAGAATTATTCAGAACAGGACGAGGTTATGTGCTGCAAATAGCGGGGGTGCAGGGTTTTGCCTATGTTCTAATTCAGCAAAACAGCATTAGTACGATCAAATCTCCTGGGGATCTGAGTAACTGTCCCCAGGTAGATTTAAGAGAAAATTTAGATCCAGAACCGATACAGCCAATGCAGCCAATGCAGCCAATGCAGCCGATGCAGCCGTTAAAAATGGGAAATATGTCTATGGACATAAACTCTATGTCGATGCAGATGGGTAACATGTCTATGGGTTTTGGTAACCAGCCAAAAAAAGCGGTTAAGCAATTTTGTTCGAGCTGTGGCGTAGAAGCCAAACTAGGCGATCGCTTTTGCCGTAGTTGCGGTCACGAATTGAATCAGTAAGGTTTTGCTGAGTGAATCCAGAATTAATAACTAACTAACCATTAAATGACCTACTGTTTGGGAATTATCAATAAATTTGGCATCGTTATGGCGGGTGATTCCCGTACTAATGCGGGAGTAGACCATATTTCTGCCTACAAAAAATTGTTCGATCTATCCTTACCTGGCGAAAGAGTAATTGTCATCTGTGCCTCAGGTAGCTTATCCGTAACCCAAGGAGTCTTAACTCGCCTCAATCGCGATATTCAAAATCAGGCGGAGAAAAACCTCCATACATTGCCAACGATGTATGATATTGCTGCCTATATTGGGCAAAAGAGTCGAGAAATTCAAGACTTAGATCGACCCTGGTTAGAGAAAGATGGCATTGGTTTTAGCTGTAATTTTCTCTTGGGGGGACAAATTGCGGGAGAAGAACCCCAGCTATACCTAATTTATCCTCAGGGTAATTTTATTCAGGCGACGAGAGAAACTCCTTTTCTCCAGATTGGCGAAACGAAATACGGAAAGCCAATTATCGACCGCACCATAACCTACGAAACGCCTTTAGAAGATGCCGCTAAATGTGCTTTACTGTCGATCGACTCAACTATGAAGTCGAATATTTCTGTCGGACCACCAATCAATCTGATCATGTATAAAACCGATAGTTTTGAGCTACGGGACAGTTTAGAATTGCGCCTTGGCGCACCCTATATTGCGAAGATCCGTAAACTGTGGGAAACGTCCGTCCGCAAAGCTTTTGAATCTATGCCCGATATAGACTGGGAACATTATGCAACGGAACCTGGCGAAGATACTTACATAGATTAAATAATTGGAACTAAGCAAGATTTGGCGAATAAGCCGATGGTTAAATTGAGGCTATTTTCTGATACAAGCACTTAGTTGGTTGAGTTTAGCCTCAAGACCAATCTTAAGAATGAGTAGTTTATCTCTATCTCTTGTTACAATAGTTAATAAAGTTGTTAACGTCAGTTCCCAAACTATCTATGCGTCAAGAGACAAGACTATCTCAGACAGATATTATTACCGTTCCTGCTCAAGCTTTGCCTGGGAACAACTTAATGGTAGACACCTACGCAGATACTGAATTGGCTTATGATGAGCCAAATGCTGACTGGCGTTACGATCCAGAAACAAATAACGCCCGCTATCGCCGTCGTCCTTTTGCGGTGTTTTTCCGTTTTATCGGTATTATATTTCCCTTCACTAGCTTTGCTTTAGGGGCATGGTGGGATAATTTAACAGGCAATTCGATTCACACACAAAAGAAAAGAGCGCGTCAATTAATCAAAATTTTAACGAAGCTAGGACCCGCATACATCAAAATTGGTCAGGCTTTATCTACCAGACCAGACGTTGTTCCGCCAGCTTACTTGGAAGAATTAACTACCCTACAAGACAAGATTCCCTCCTTTGACAATAAAGTAGCGTTTCGCTTTATTGAAGAAGAGCTCGGCGCACCTCCAGCAGAAATTTACGCAGAGTTATCTCCCCGACCAATTGCAGCAGCTTCCCTCGGACAGGTATATAAAGGTCGCCTGAAGACCGGAGAGGCGGTAGCTGTAAAAGTGCAGCGTCCTGGCTTAAACCGACGTATTAGTCTTGATATCTACATCATGAGGCTATTGGCGGGATTTGTTCAGGATCGAGTCAAGCAGGTTCGCTCTGATCTACGCGCAATTATTGACGAATTAGCAGAGCGTATTTTTGAGGAAACAAACTATAACCAAGAAGGTCGTAATGCTGATAAGTTCAACGAATTTTATGGGTATATGGAAGAAATCTATGTGCCAAAAATTTATTGGGAGTATACGGGCAAGCGAGTTCTGACCATGGAATGGATTGAAGGTACTAAGCTGACTGACATTGACGCAGTTCAGGCAAAAGGTATTGATGCAACTCATTTAATCGAGATTGGGGTTGAATGCTCTCTTCGCCAGCTCCTAGAACATGGTTTTTTCCACGCCGATCCTCACCCTGGTAATTTGCTGGCAATGGAAAATGGCAAGTTAGCCTATCTTGACTTCGGCATGATGAGCCGAATTAAGCCCTACCAGCGATATGGTTTGATTGAAGCAGTCGTACATTTGGTCAACCGCGATTTTGAATCTCTTTCAGAAGACTATGTCAAGCTAGACTTTTTAACTCCCGAAACAGACCTCAAACCGATTGTTCCTGCCTTAGCTAACGTTTTTGGCAATGCTTTAGGAGCAAGCGTCGCTGAACTGAACTTCAAGAGCATTACCGATCAGATGTCGGCAATGATGTACGAGTTTCCCTTTACTGTTCCTGCCTATTACGCCCTCATTATTCGTTCGATGGTGACTCTAGAAGGGATTGCAATTGGTGTTGATCCTGAATTTAAGGTCTTGAGCAAAGCTTATCCTTATATTGCTAAACGCCTTTTAACCGACCCTGCACCCGAATTAAGAGCGTCATTAAAAGACCTGCTGTTTAAAGAGGAGGGCTTTCGCTGGCACCGTTTAGAAAACTTGCTCAACAACGCGACTGACTCTAGAGATTATGACTTTGATGGTGTAGTCGATCAGGCAATTGACTACTTGTATAGCGATCGCGGCACGTTCATTCGAGAAAAAATCGCTCAAGAATTAGTTAATGCGATCGACGGTATTGGTAGAAGAGCATTATTTAATATCTCTAGTACTTTCCGTCAAAGAGTGGGGCTGGCAGTACAGGAGACTCCTGTCGAGTATCGACAAGATTCTTACACCATGACTCATTTGAAAAATATTGCTGGAATCCTACAGCAAACTCCAGGTTTCGATCCCACACGCCTTGTTTCGTTGGTGACGAAAATTATTACTAAGCCTGAGACTCAGAAAATTGGGCAGCAGGTAGCTGAAGGACTGGCTCAGAAAATGGCAGCAAGACTAATTAGGAATCTCTTATTGGATACTCCCCAAACAAAAGCTGTTCCTGCCTTACCCACAGCCAGATAAATATCGATTCTTGCTTTTAATTCAAGAAAATTAGATTAGCCAAGAGGCTCAGAGTATATATCTGAGCCTTTTTTTACGACTATATATTTATATTCCTAAGGGATCTTAGCCAAAATAGTCCTGATCAATCGGGCGTTGCTGAATCAAGGTATGATTTTAAGTTCCTCACAATTACAGCCGTTTTCAGTTGAATAAACTGCGTTTTAAACTAGCTAGATCGTAGCTATCAGCCATAGGCTATAAGCT
>JBCBEA010000382.1:0-4630 GCA_038529195.1 Cyanobacteria bacterium J06600_6 | reverse complement strand
ATCCGCGAGTTACTCAAACCGTCAAGCTAGTTCGTCTAGAGAAGTTTCTTTCTCTCCAGCCTTCTGTGGAGATAGCTCTGGAGAATATCAAAAAATAATGTCCTTCTGGATATATGGATCAATCAGATTGTTAAATTAATCACGATGCGCCAACAGACACGGCTCAAATTTGGGAAAATCGAGGGAATATGCCAGATCCTAGCCTAGTTAATCAGTCTTTCCAGATTGAGAGGCTATCGCCGATCGCTTTGGCATATATTGGAGATGCGGTATTTGAACTGTATATTCGGACTAAATTTCTAGTTCCCCCAAAACGTATGGCTAGTTATCATAGTCAGGTTGTGACCCAAGTAAGAGCCGAAAGTCAGGCGGTACATTTGGCGAGACTTTTACCAGATTTAGATGATGCAGAAAAAGAAATTTTGCGTCGAGGGCGTAACGCCTGCATTACCAAGCCACGCCGTCTTGATCGCCAGACGTATCAGCTGGCAACGGGATTTGAAGCCCTAATTGGCTATCTTCATCTAACAAATCCTCAGCGCTTAGAAGAATTGCTGGCTAAATTGAGTTTTGAGTCGGTTAAGCATTGAGATTAATAATTAAATTAGTAAACCCTCTATTTATTCTCTAAAATTAACTGGTTAGGGTATAAATCTGCAGTAAGTGAGATCTACCCTGAATCAATTCTTATGAGATTATCGATCTGTGAAACCAAAAATTTCTTCTAAAAACGGCAAAAGAAGCAAATCTACATCAGCTTCTAGCTCTAAAAATTTATCAGCATCAACAGAAGAAATAGATCTAACTTTTGGGCGTCATGCGGTTTTAGCTGTCCTCAAGGGCGATCGCCAAATCAACCGCATTTGGCTGACGGAAAAACTATTAGGACATGGACAGTTTTATCCTCTGATTAAAGAGGCAAAAGCAAACGGCACAATTATTGATGAAGTAAGCTCTTTGCGTCTATCCCAGCTGACTCAAGGGGGCAATCATCAGGGTATAGCAGCTCAGGTTGCACCCTACATATATTGGGATTTGACCGAGCTGCTCGATCGCGCTAAGCAGGTTTCTGATCCCGTAATTGTAATTGCTGATGGGATCGAGGATCCCCACAATTTAGGGGCAATTATTCGCACAGCCGAGGCTCTGGGTGTCCAGGGAATCGTTATTCCTCAACGTCGTGCCGTTGGCGTTACCTCTACCGTCATGAAGGTTGCAGCGGGAGCGTTAGAAAATATGGCGATCGCCAGAGTCGTAAATTTAAATCAGGCGATCGCCAAAATTAAAGACGCTGGATTTTGGATATACGGTACAACTGCCGATACCGATCAGGTACTGCACCAAACAAATTTTAGTGGCGCTGTGGGGCTAGTAGTTGGCTCTGAAGGGAAAGGTTTAAGCCAGCTTACCGCCAAAAACTGTGACCAGCTAGTCGCAATTCCTCTAGTCGGAAAAACTCCTAGTCTCAATGCTTCAGTAGCAGCAGCGATAGCCCTTTATGAAGTATTTCGGCAAAGATATTAATCGTCATGATTTCGGCTTATTCTAAGTTAAATTAGTGACGCTCTCGCCTTCAAAAAAAGGCTGCTCACAAACGGTCAACTGCTCAGGCTGAGAAATTTGTTCTAGTTCAATGTGAATTCCCTGGGCGTCTTCCGCCATCAAGTCCTCAATATAGCCAGACTGGAGCGATTTTGCTTCGGATGAATTTTCAAATGGACCAAAATAATAAGTACATTTAGGAACTTTAGTGGTTATTTTAAGCCAGTACGGGAGCTTTTTTTGCCCCTTGATTCCCAGTTTTTTAAAGATTTTTGTAACCAGAGACATAATGAAACTAGAATTAGAATTTTTCGTTAGTTTGAAAACTATAGAAAGTTTGTTTTCAGCTAATTAAACTAGTTTTATACGTTGTTTTAACGTATGAATAATTTAAAATAGCTTAAGACGAAAAGTATTTTGCGACACAGCTAGCTCTTGAGACACGTGAATAAATCTAGGACTTACTCAATTTAGACAACAAAAGTTAATTCTGCTCGGCAAAATAAAGTTTATTTGTCTGTAGACAATATTCACAGTACTTTTCGATACTTCTCGCAATTACTAGTATTTTTGAACCTAATATTGGAAATATGCCAATTTTTGATTACAGCCTCTAGATTTTACTTGCTTTAACTGCTTTTTGCCGTGATAAAAATGTTTTTTTAAGACATTTGAGATTGATTGAAATTTTTCTTCTCCTGGATCAATTTTTAATCTAAAGTTAGCTTTTCGGCGCGCAATATTTAGACTTCCCGCCCGAGATGACTAGGGAAGTAAAGGGGGCTTGGGGGTCTCTCCCCCTGAGCTATTCTTTTAAGAAGCTGCACGCCGCACAATCATTACTAATTACCCAGGTAAGAGAGAAAAACAATCGATCTTTTATCCATGCATGAGGTATGTTAGCGCGCTGACATACGACAGCTTGAAGAAACGTCATAAGTTTGTCATTAACTTGACATATGCGACTGTTAGCTTATAGTCATCCAGTTTTGAACCTTATTTTAGAGAAGTAGAATGGCGATCGCATTTTTTAATCCCATAGCCTTATTTCCCAGTCCCGCAAAACTGTCAGAGAGAGCTGAGGCTTTTAGCTTAGTTGACAATGCAAACCATCGCCATCTTGCGGTAGCGGTATTTTCGCATCACCGAGATGTCAAAGTTGCTTTGGATGACCTTGACTATGATGGATTTTCCTTTGACGACCTGACTTTAGTTACCCGTCACCCTCAAAGGTGTCAAAATTATTCTGGGTTGATCACCTGTAGCGACTTTGATGCCCGTAAATTTGGGCTAAATTTAGCTGCTCAAAGACTATTCTCGCGCCTGTTTGCCAAAGGCAAATATTTGCTGGTGGTTGATGGCAGTTTGCATGATGTTAATGCTGCTAGTAGAATTGTGTCTCGTCGTCGTCATCATGCGGAAGTTTGGCATCTTGAGTAAAGATCTGATAAATATGTGTTGCATAGCTGAAAATCACATTATGAGCGAGTTTTTAGCCAGCCCA
Source organism: Cyanobacteria bacterium J06600_6 (assembly GCA_038529195.1). Lineage (GTDB taxonomy): Bacteria > Cyanobacteriota > Cyanobacteriia > Cyanobacteriales > Xenococcaceae > Waterburya. Next base: position 1,584 of record JBCBEA010000382.1, on the reverse strand, counting down.
AGCGCCAAAAATAAGTAATCAGGAAAATAGAGATCGCCAGCATAATACTAATACAGAGAGGATAACCCCAATACCACTCTAGTTCTGGCATATTCCAGGGAGAAACCTGAGGATTAAAATTCATGCCGTAAACACCAGCAATAAAGGTTAGGGGAATAAAAACCGTTGAAATTACCGCTAGCAGTTTCATTACCTGATTCATTTTGTTACTAACTGCGGAAAGATAGACATCCATTAGTCCCGATACCAGCTCGCGATAAATTTCAATTGTGTCAATAATCTAAATCGTGTGGTCGTAGCAGTCTTTGAGATAGCGCAACACATAGTCATCGATCAAAGCATGACCGTCCCTGATTAAAATATTCAAGACATCTCTTTGAGGCCAAATAGCTCAACGCAGAGATAAAAGCTCCCGCCGAAGCTGATGAATTTTGCCTAACGTTGTCTCCGTCGGCTCAGTCAGCACCAACTCTTCTAGTTCCTCTATTTTATCGCTATATATAGTCATTCTAAATAATTTCCGTATGATTTAACGATGTCATCTAACGAAGTATCAGGAGTAGAATACATACGTCTTTTTTTGAGAATCGCAAAGTCTTGTTCGATACGATTAAAATCAGGTGAATAAGGTGGTAAAAACAAAACTTTGTGACCAGCTTGTTCAGCAATGCGAAACACATCATCCTTGCGATGAAATGCTGCATTATCAAGAATTAATGTAGAATTTGGCTTTAATTCAGGAATTAAATGTTCCCTCAGCCATTGATTGAACCACAAAGCATTAGTACTTCCCTTGAAAAGAACTGGTGCTAATAATTCTTTGCCTCTTTTCCCAGCTATGAGGCTTGTTCTTGTTCCTCTTTTACCATTGCGATCGCCATAAGTTTTTTGTCCTCGTCGCGACCAGCCATAAAGACGATAGACATATTCTTCAAAACCCGATTCATCTAAATAAATTAGATTGCTCGATCCATCAAGGATGACAATTTCACGTAAGCTTCTGAAGAAGCTGATTCGAGCACCATGCTGACGTTCAGTGTATTTCAGCGTTTTTTTTACGGGTTAACTTCATTTGCTTGGTAGCATATCCAATGGCACTTGTATGAACTCCAAAATGTTGCGCCCTTTCTCTTAATAAAGCATCTGGATTTTCCCGGATATGTTGTGCAAGTGCTTTCCAGTCTAGTTTTCGCTTTCTTCCCAATTGTGGTTCTGGAGTTAAATCTTTTCTTCGACACCAATCATTGACACACCATAAGCTTACTTCATATCTTCTGGATGCTTCGGCTTTTGAGCCTCCTCCATCCACAAAATCTACTACACGCTTTCGTAAATCTACACTATAAGTCATTCAATCTGATTGATGTTTAAACCACTTATATTATTCTATATTTCATATGTTTCCTATTTAGAATGACTATAACTCGATCGATACGAGTTGCTCCGACACTAATACTTTGACTCAACAAGCTTGAAACTCTATCTATATCTGTCACAAAGCTAACTGTATTCGTTCCAATAAAGCCTTTTTCTCTTTGATTGTAATTGCTATATGTTCTTACTTCAACAACATTAGTTTGCAAT
>JBCBEA010000381.1:0-4633 GCA_038529195.1 Cyanobacteria bacterium J06600_6 | reverse complement strand
GTGCCAAAATATTAGGTCACATTTCAAATTTCCTAGCAATAGAAGTACAAACATTCAAACTATTTAACTAGAAAATAATCTAGGCTTAACTTCATCAACATCAATGACTTGTAAACTGCCTTTAAATCTTAGTTTGAAGGCTATTGATCATGAAGCGTCGAAATTTTATTACATATTCTCTATTGTTATTAGCTGGTTTAACTACTGCAACTTTGAGTTCAACTTTTGTTTCTGCCCAGAAACCAGAAACCTTGCGATTTGCCGTAACTGACGTTCAAGGTTTAGAAGAGTTACAGCGAGATTACGAACCTTTTCGCGACGCTTTAGCAGAAAGCTTGGGTACAGAAATTGAATTCTTTCCTGTAGCAGATCGCACCGCAGCAGCAGTGGCATTACAATCAGAACAGGTTGATATTGTTTTGACTGGTCCTGCTGAATATGTAGTAATGAAGGCGAAAACCGACGCAGTACCTTTTATTGCCATTACTCGCCCCAACTATCGCTCGGTAATTGCAGTACACAAAGATAGTGGCTTCCAAAGTCTGGCAGATCTCGAAGGTAAAACTATTGCTATGTCTGACTTGGGTTCTACTAGCGGACAACTCGGTCCAACCAAAATATTGGTTGATGGGGGTTTGCAGCCAGAAGAAAATATCGAAATCAAGATGTTAGGAGATACAGATCTACAGGCGTTTAAGAACGAAGATGTAGAAGCTTGGGGTGGTTCGGCTTTAGATTACGATCGCTTTATGGAAGCCAAAAGTCTTAATGCTGAAGACTATCCCATTATTGCCACAGGAGATCTATTACCCAGTGATGTCTTTATTGCTAGCAGCGAATTAGATCCAGAATTTGTCAATGAAATTCGCGACAGCATGGTGGCAAACCAAGACAAATTAATTGGGGGCATAATTGCGGTGGAAGCCAATGAAAAGTATACGGGTTCTACTTTAATTGAAGCAAAAGATTCAGACTACGATCCGATTCGCTTGGCGTACCAGGCAATTGGCATAGATGACTTTACCGAATTTGTTGGCGAATAATTGTTTTCAATTGTCCATTGTCCATTGTCCATTATCAATTGAACAATAATGTTATCGCTGAAAATTAGCGAACTCAGTAAAACCTATCCTAACGGTACAGTTGCCTTAGATAAGGTTAGTTTCTCAGCTAATCCAGGGGAGGGAATTGTGCTTCTGGGGGCAAATGGTTCGGGGAAATCTACCCTTCTGCGCTGTATTTTAGGTCTAGAAAATACAACATCAGGGGATATTTGGCTTGGCAACTGGCAACTATCCCAGCTTAATTCCCAACAGCTACGGCAACTGCGATCGCAGGTGGGAATGGTATTTCAGAAGTTCAATCTGGTGGGTAGTTTGTCGGCTTTCCACAATGTCTTACACGGTGCATTAGGACGCAGTAATAGCCCTCGCTATTGGTTTCCTGCCACAGCCCCCGAATTAGAACGTCAAAAAGCGATGGAATGTCTAGAGCGAGTTAATCTAGCTCATTTAGCTAAACAACGTGCCGACACCCTTTCTGGTGGGCAACAACAAAGAGTGGCGATCGCTCGCACCCTAATGCAAGAACCAAAACTTATCTTAGTTGACGAACCAGTTGCTAGCCTCGATCCCCAGGCGGGAAAGGAAGTAATGGATTTACTCTGGTCGATTGTCAGAGAGCAAAAGCTTTCGGTTATCTGTACTCTGCATCAACTGGAATTAGCCAAAGAATATGGCGATCGCATTATTGGTTTAAAAGATGGCAAAATTCAACTCGATTCTGCTGCCAACAATCTCCATCCTGAAGATTTAACTGCCCTGTATAAAAACCAATCAGATCGAGAATTGGAAATAAAACTTACCGAAACAAGATAACAATTTTTGTCTTTAACTCATTGTCACCCTCGACAGTTCCTACAACGGGCGGAACACCCGCAACGGACTGTCTCGCAATTATCAATTGTCCATTGTCCATTGTCCATTGCTTCCATTTATGAAATTAGATTCATCTCCTCGACTACCTAAAAACACTCCTCCTCCTCGCTGGCAAAAGCCCTCTTTTAAACTGTGGCTTGGTTTGGGTATTGTATTAGCTTTTTTTCTGCATGGTCTGTGGATTAGCGATTTGACTCCAGAAAGAATCTATAAAGGCTTCTTCCGTCTGGGTGAATTTCTAGCCGAAGCATTTCCCCCCAAACCAGATCGCTTACAAAAAGTCATTGAAGCGACGATTGAAACTTTTGAGATGGCATTAGTGGGAACGGTTTTTGGCGCGTTTCTGAGCTTACCCTTATCTCTACTGGCTGCTAAAAATACTAGTCCCAACAGAGGAATATATAGTTTTAGTCGTGGTTTTATTACCCTGCTTCGAGTCATTCCCGATTTAGTCTGGGGTTTACTGTTTATCGTCGTAGTCGGATTGGGTGTCGGTGCGGGAATTTTAGCGATTACCGTTGATGTGATGGGTTTTTGCGGTAAGTTTTTTGCAGAGAGAATTGAAGAAATCGATCCCAAACCAGTAGAGGCATTGCGAGCTTTGGGCGCGTCAGAATGGGGCATTATTGTCGGGGCAATATTTCCTGCTACCATGCCCTCATTTGTTGCTTCTACGTTATATTCTCTAGAAGCTTCAGTGCGATCGGCTGTAGTGTTGGGTTTGGTTGGTGCGGGGGGTATAGGAGTTGAGTTAGCTACTTCGATGCAGTTGTTACGTTATGACGAAGCGTTGATGACCATTATTGTAATTTTTGTGGTGGTTTTATTGGTGGAACAAGTATCTGCTGCAGTAAGAAAGGCTTTGATGTAGTTTGAAATCAAAATATTGTCTTAAAAAAAATGTGACGAATTAAATATCCAATAGATTTTCGTATGTATATGTAGACCGCTAAGATTTTATTGATAAGTCTTGCTAGAGAAAGTAAAAATGATTACAAGTATCAAAACGACAGAAGACGACCTTCTTAAACTCGTAGACGAGATTAATCAAGCATTCTGGGACGATGCAAACGATATGTCGGCTTTTGATGTAGAGACACTATCAGCATACTTAGTACGTCAGGACACTCTATTTGTTGCTTGTCACGAAATTGTCGAAAATAGCAAAATATTGCTGGGAATTGCATACTCCAGAGTCGAAATCAAACCCTATGGCAAAGTACGTTGGCTGTATGTAGACGAGGTTGATGTCTGTGCTAACCAGCGTCGAAAAGGTGCTGGCAAAGCTATTATGCAAAAATTGCTCGAAATTGCTAAAGAAAAGGGTTGCGAAGAAGTTTGGCTCGGCACAGAACTCGAAAATACACCAGCTAAGGCGTTATACCAGTCATTAGAACCCGATGAGGTTGCACAATTTGTAGGTTATTCCTACGAAACTGATGAGTAGGGAAGAATATGTCGTCTTCTAAGTTTACGGCAATCAACCTGTCATTAACCTTATTTTTCTTTATTAAGATCGGCAAAACGCAATCGCACTTTTGACTTAATAGCGGTTATTTAATCAAATTTAAAATACACTCCCGATCTAAAATTTCGAGGTTCTTACTTTTCAAACTGGCGTTACATAGTTGCGAGATGATCTAGATGGAAAGAAGATCAATCATTCTCCTCTTCGCCTCTAGAGTTTGCGAAGCAGACATGAACACATTCGCGTTCGCAGACGACGATCTGCGCGGATGCGCTGCTCCCCCCAGTCATTCTTAACCATCTCATGATGATGCAGCGCTTTTAAACTTAGGCTGATAATCAGGATAGAAAAGTTGAAACATTCTTTTTGTGTAAACAACTAGATTTTCTTTCTCAGAAAAACACCTCTGGAAAGGAGAGTCAAAGAAATCATTGAGAATTCCACAAAGTAGAGAAGCAATAAAAGCATCCGAACCGCAGGGAGCATCACCGCCGAAAAAATTACGATCGCCTAACAAGCGAGCTAGCATATCACTACCTCTTTCTACTAGCTGTATTTGTTCTTCCTGGGAATGACGACCTAAACCCTGCAACCACAGAGTTTGTTCGATGTCTTTAACTACTTTTTTGGTTATGAATCCACGCAATAGCCAGGGAACAGGTTCAAAAAAGGTTTTCGGTCCTTTCTCAAAATTTTCTTGGTTCAGCCATCGCTGGCTTAAACTCAAAAAATAGAGGTTATCCTCACAATATCTTTCTGCCATGAATGCACTAGGTAAAGCAAAAGGATCGGCTTGGGAGTCAAAATCTACTCCATATTCTTTTTCTAAATAAAACCGAATAAAGCTGGTGTCGGCAATCATTTTACCGTTATCGACAATATAGGGAAATTTTTTCTTGGGTGCTTTGGTAACATCTCCCGTGCTAACTAATTCATAGGACAATTTTGCCATCTTCAACAAAATTTCTGCCTTCATTACAAAAGGACTAGGATCGGGTAGGTTGAAACTCGAACCAAAGACATAGAGTTTAATCATGTTATGTTGCGATCGCGATTAAGCTAAAAATTACCGACTTGATTCTAAATATCAATTCTTTGTATTCAGGTAGATCTTTACAACAAGTAATGTATTTGCATTAAAAAGTACGCTGGAAAACATCAAGAAAATTGTGCGACCGCAATTTTTTAATCTAAAAATTATCGATTTTTTCTTTAAGCAAACTTAACC
>JBCBEA010000380.1:0-4640 GCA_038529195.1 Cyanobacteria bacterium J06600_6 | reverse complement strand
AGTAATCACTAATTAATTATGAGTATCAATTCCAAAAGCACCAAAGCCGAAATTCTTGCAGCATATAAAAATTTCGGCTTTGGTGCTTTTGGAATTGATACTCATAATTAATTACTGATTACTGATTACTGATTACTAATTACTGATTGCGAGACAAAACTGTTGTGGCGAACTATGTGTCTTTGTCCCCGTTGTCTCACCGCGCGTTAGCGCAGGATCGTCGTCAAGACGACTGGGACGCTTTGCGTCCGTGGGATACCGCAAGCATAAGGTTATTGTCGAGGTTACTGATTCTGAAATGCCTGCATTGCCAAGTTCTGAGCCTGCGTATTAACCTCTTGTAGCTGAGCTGCAATCTCACCTATCTGTTCTGTTTGATGCTCTACTACCGTTGTCAGAGAAGCTATTTTTAGCTCATATCCTTGCTTCGTTGCGGACCATTCTTTTTCTTTGAGTTCGGCTGCTACTTTATGTTTGCCGTCTGCTTCTTTAATTGCCTTGCCTTTAGCCTGGTTATATTCTTCGTTGAGTTTGGTTTCAAAACCAGCGATCGCTTCTTGATGCTCAGTGAATTCTCTTTTGTGTGACTGCAAATATTTTTCTCGTTCTGACCAATCTTTGTTTTTGGCAGTTTCTAACTCTGCAATGGCGATTTCCTGCAGTCTGCGATCGGTTTCATATTCATCCTGTTCGATAGTTCTCTGTCGCTCTAGTTCATATTCATAGTCTGCTGCTTCTCTGGCTCGTTTTTGCACAAATGAGGCGCTAGTTTCTTCTGCTTTACTTTGAAATTCAGCCTGTTCAATTTGCCACTTTTGTTGAGTCGTGATTATTTCTTGATTGATTTGTGCTTTATTTTTAGCCGTATCCGCTGTCAAAGTCGCTGTTTTAGCCTCTTGTTCTTGGTCGAGAATGTAGATTGTGTCGGCAACTAAACGCACTTGCTCAAGCCGTTCTAGATGCTCTCGTTCAACAGCGATCGCTTTTTTGAGTTCTTCTAGCTTATACGATTCGTTTGCCAGTCTTTCTGCTAGTTCGCCAACAACATTACCAAAAACTAGCTGTAAAGATGCCATACCGTTGACAATATTATCAACCGTATAGTCAACAGTTTTCGCGACTAATGCCCGATTTTTAACCTTTGCGACTTCCTCTTCTTTCGTCGCTATTCTTGACTGATTTTGCTGATACCGCTTCAGCAGCTGATTAAAAGCAATAACTATTTCTTCGCGATCTTCTTTGACGTTAGTCAAACTCATCTCTTCTACTCCACAAATGCTCTAGCTGGTTTCATGACTATTTTTTTGATTGATTTAAAAATCAACGACATCCACATCATAAACAAAATTGATTTTTAAGTCAACTGTCGGCGCGAAGAAGTTTCTTTCTTTTGGCAGAACAAAATAAATCCCAATAAAAAAGGAGGATCGGCATTGCCGATCCTCCCTGTGGTTTGACGTTTGATTAGTTTTTTAGAGGTATTACTTTAAAGTAGGCAGTCGTTTACACTCCAAAAGATTTACCACAGCCACAGGTTTGAGCTGCATTAGGATTAGTAAATTCAAAACCGCCACCAATCATGGCGCTACTGTAGTCTAAAACCAACCCGTACAGATATAAAAGACTTTTTGGATCGCAGACAATTTGGAATCCATCATAGTCAAACACCTCATCGCCATCATTTATTTTATCTGGCTCTTCAAAGTCCATCATGTATGACATCCCCGAACAGCCACCTTGGCGAACTCCGACTCTAAGGCATAGTTCTTTACCCTGCTGTTCTTGCAGCATTTTAATGTGCTTAAAAGCAGTGGGTGTTAGCTGTATTCCTCTTTCCACTGTTTTGGTAGCTTCTGTCATCTGTTTAAAACTCCTTCGAGATTTACGCTCAATCGCCAAGCAATCAAATTAGTTAGCAACCTTAAGCAGCTAAAAATTTTTTACTGAGCCTGAAATTCATTACACTTCTCTATTTTAGGTTCTTTATTTCGATTCAGGAAAAATAATGATACTAACTTTACCAACAGTTATAGATTTTTTTCTTCTGGCTTCAGAGTAATCTGCAGCTGCATCAAAACTAAAAATTTTAAGTGAAAGCTGAACTTTTAAAAAGTATATGTATATGTGTGTCTAGATACTAAAGGTAATGGTCGAGGAGGCTGACAGAATCACTTGAGCCAATCGAATGCAGCTTTCAGCCGTCAACCTCCTCAAAATACTATTCGGTGACGCTATTTACACTTAGGGGTACCAAATCGCCATAGATAGTGAATCCTAATAGCATAGGCTCATTTTCCTGAATCAGTTTCCCTGTCAAAGCACAGCTTTCATCTTTACGAGCTGTTGCATCAACTGTTGCCCGAATATCAGAACGCGCACATTGTGGTCGATAATCTCCAGATTTTTGGTGAACATAGTTCCACAGAATATCTCGGATTAAAGCCTGATAACCTTGGTTTCCTGAAAGTTCCTTGAGCTTGTCTTTAAGACTACGCTCTAAACGAATACTGGTAACTTCCATTTCGGTCGTTGATGTGCGAGTTAGGGTTCGCATGTTTTTTTCCTCTAGGTACTAGACATATACGGTAATATAAGTGTAGTATTAATATCTCCGTTTGCAAACCCCTTTTAACAAATTTAATGTTGTTTTTAGCACTTTTCTCTTCGATTTTAAATATAGCGCGTCATCAAGAATATGTCTTGATGGGGGATAATTTTGTGTCTAATTTTAATGGAGAGATTGAGGAAGCAGCATACCTACCACCACAGGGACGTATAGAAAGTTATAACCAAGATTTTACCGAAGATTGCACCCTCAAAAACCTGAGTAAAAAATTGCCAGAAAAACCAAATAATAGGGACAAAAGCTTCCCAGTAGTAATGCTAAATTAAACTGTTATTTTAATAAAAATTAACAATTGCCGCTACTTAAAAAATTAAGTTAGCGGATTTTTTTTTGGTTATTTGGCTCATGGTTAACAGTTGCGAGGTGATTTGTGTCAGTGCGAATGCCTGAAAAATGGAGAACAGTTAGTTATGGATGAGTTGAATTCAAGGAATCCTCTCAAAACATAAGTCAAGCAAGGAGCGAAGCATCCCATGTTGAAAATTACTTATTTAGAAAACGATATTTATTTAGAACAGTTAGACGAATCAGTCGAGGTTTGGAAAACAAATCGAATTTTGGTGAATCTTCGCGCAGCATTCAGTATCTATGTCGAGTCGAGCATTGCCAGCATTATCCTGCCAATTACTTATAGAGTAAACAGCCTGGTAAAATTAGCCAAAGAGCAACCAATCGAATTAATTCCTTGTGATGAAGAGTATTTAGAAGTTGCTCTGATTGGAAGTTGGTTGGCAAAAGAGCAGGATAGCGAAGAAGGCGTGTTTGTCTGTGAGCTAGGTCGTGAAATTGAAACCTGTTTGTATGAGCTGTGGCAAGAATCTCAGGTAAGTACTTCTGCCATTAACTAGGTAAGATGCTCGATTGAATTTGGGAGTTATGGTTCGCATGAAAGAAACTAATCAACTCGGCTAGGCTGGTATCTGATTGAAGTGGAACCATACTTTGAATCCGCTCGATGCTGTGAGGATTGAGGTAGATGAAAACTTGGTTTTGTAAAATCCAGCGAGCCTGAGTGGAGAATCCAGCTATCTCTAGCTCAAAACGAGCTTGTCTTTCTTTGGCTAAATCGACGATAAAACTATTCATTGCCAATAATTTTATCCTGAGCCAGTTGTCTTCCGAATTGTCAGTCAAGTCGCAATTCATGACCAGATCATCAAGGTGGGGATTATCCTCAAAAAAAATCGAAATTCCGTCTTGAATATAAGCTTCGGCACCATCCATCCCCAAAGTTCCTAAATCAGCCAGAGCGATAATAGTTCCGACAATTGAAATTTTTGACTGAGTATCATAAAGATAAGGTTGATAGATTGAACGATCGGAAAAAATATATTCTGATCTACCCGCTTCGGGGTCGCGAATACAAACTGTTGCCATAATCCCATCATAAAGAATTTGCTGTTCGCGATCGCTGATTAGAAGAGAAGAGGCGATCGATTCTGTCGAAAAAGCTTGGTTTAACTCTTGGATATATTTTAAGAGCCGATCTGCGGATAATTTTTCACTCAAACCTGATTTTCTGGTTCGAGATTGTTGAGGTGGAGTTGGCTCAAATACCTGCACCATGTCATGAGCTAGTCCGCAAAGACTAATCAACCCCTCCATTCGGCTTAACTCAACGGCTGAATAGTTCTGCTCCAAAGCTGGTTTAATTGCTTGAAAAATACTAATGGCTCGACGTTTAACAGCCAAAGCATGGTCTAAATTATGATAGTAAAGCTGTTTACCTTGGGCTTCTCGAAGAATTTCGTTGCGGACATGCTGCTGTATTAGCTCAACCACTTCCGCAAAAGAGTTGGGCTTGTGTGACCAATGTTTTTGTGTCATGAACAATTGCTATGGATGGCTAACGCCAAAAATGATTTTTGTGACAATGACAGACACTTCTCGCCGAGCTTTCTTAAACAGCTTTTAGCTCTTAACTTTTAGAGTATTTTCAAGGGAGAGAAAGTTAAGAGCCAAGAGCCAAGACATAGCCGTTTATTCTTGCCATAGCAGTTGGATAACGGTTTCT
>JBCBEA010000379.1:0-4650 GCA_038529195.1 Cyanobacteria bacterium J06600_6 | reverse complement strand
ATCTGCAACGATGGTTATTTGGGTGGCGCATAATATTACCCAACGCAAAGAAATGGAACAAACTTTATATGCCGAAAAAGAGCTAGCCCAGGTCACCTTAAAGTCGATTGGAGATGCAGTCATTACCACCAATGCTGTCGGTCAGGTAAAGTTTGTCAATCCAGCAGCAGAGCAATTGACTGGCTGGCATACAGCAGAAGCACAGGGCAAACCACTGACAGAAATTTTTCAGATTATCGATCATTTTACGCGAGAACCAGTTGTCAATCCTGTAGATGTAGTCCTAAAGACAAATCAGAACTACGAACTAGCTAACAATACGGTGCTAATTGCCAGGAACGAGGCTGAATATGCTATTGAAGATTCGGCAGCACCGATTCAAGATCACCAGGGAAAGCTGATTGGAGCAGTTATTGTTTTTCGTGACGTGACAGAATCTCGTAGTCTAGCCCACGAACTCAGTTGGCAAGCTAGCCATGACGCTTTGACAGGATTATATAATCGGCGGAAATTTGAAAAATTTGTCGAGATAGCGATTAAAGAGACCCAAGAACAGGAAATACAGCATGCTCTTTGTTATTTAGATCTAGATCGGTTCAAAATTATTAACGATACCTGTGGTCATGCTGCGGGAGATGAATTATTGAAACAAATAACAGTTCATCTTAAGAAACGAATTAGGGCTGTTGATATTTTTGCTCGTTTGGGAGGGGATGAATTTGGACTCTTGCTCAATCAGTGTCCTCCAGAAAAAGCTTTAGAACTTGCCGAGCAGCTTCGACAATTGGTTCAAGATTTTAATTTTACTTGGTCAGACAAAGTATTTAAAATAGGAGTCAGCGTTGGTTTGGTTCCAATAATGCCCACGGTAACAAATTTAGCTAGCCTCCTAAATACCGCGGATTTAGCCTGTTATGCTGCCAAGAAAAAGGGTCGTAATTGCGTTTATCTCTACGATGAACAGGACGCTGCTTTAGCCCAACAAAGGGGGCAAAGACAGTGGATTACTAAAATCAACCAGGCTTTATTAGAAAGTTTTCATCTTGATGAAAGCTTAGGTGAAAAATTAGTCAAGGAGTCGCATCGATTTAGTCTTCATGCTCAAAAAATCATCGGTCTGAGAAAAAGTGGCGAATACCATTATGAAATTCTGCTCCGCCTGATAGATGAATCGGGAGAAATCATTGCTCCTGGTGCCTTTCTTCCTGCTGCGGAACGTTATGAGCTGATGCCAGCGATCGATCGCTGGGTTGTTAATGCTTTTTTTGCGAACTACGAAGCTTACTGTCAATCAAACCAAAAACACGACTCTCAAACTTTCGATAACCTATTTGCAATCAATCTTTCTGGAGCGAGTATTAATGATAGCGAGTTTGGCACGTTTCTTCAGGCACAATTCGAGCGTTATGCTATTCCACCTGAGACAATCTGCTTTGAAATCACTGAGACAGTCGCAATCTCTAGTCTCGATAACGCGGTCACTTTGATTGAAAAGCTAAAAAAAATTGGCTGTGCGATCGCCTTAGATGATTTTGGCAGCGGAATGTGTTCTCTGGGCTACCTCAAGAATTTACCCGTTGATTATTTAAAAATCGATGGTAGCTTTATTAAAAATATTGCTAGCGATCCGATTAATTATGCCACTGTCGAATTTTTCCATCACATTAGCAAGATGATGGGAATTAAAACCATCGCTGAATTTGTAGAAGATGAGCTCGTGTTAAAAAATTTGCAGGATATTGGTATTGACTACGCTCAAGGATACGGAATTGAACAACCTCAGCCGTTAGCCTTTGATCAGACTATTTACTCTTGAGATATTTGTTCTAAACTGTTTTTAGCTTTTTATCTGCTGATTATAGTGGCGATCGCTCTCCAGAATAACTATACTCGCCTCAGTTTCTATCCACTCGACGATTGACAATCACAAGTTTCCACTGTCCCAACTGACTAGCCTGAAAAGCTACCTGACTGCCATCTCCGCTAATTGTTGGCTGTTTACTAGATCCTTTAACATTAACCGTTAACAATTCCGATTTTTGCGTTTGGCGATCGTACACAAATACATCAGACTTGCCTCTCTCTGTCGATACGTAAGCAAGGTAACGCCCATCAAAACTCAAAGCTGGCTGATCTTGAGCTGAATCTCGCCGATTCAAATTAGGTAGAGAAACAAGACGCTTATCTTGAAGATCATAAAGAAAAAGGTCTCTTCTACCACGGCGATCTGAAGCAAATGCTAAAAAACGACCATCGCCACTATAAGCTGGAAATTCCTCTACAGAATTGCTGTTGATGCCTCCAGGAATTATTTCAGGCTGGGTTAACAAATTGCTGCTACAGCCATTAATGAGTAATAGAGCAGCGAATAATAGAAAATTTTTGTTAGTTAGCACACATAAAGCTAATTATTTTTAGCCGCTAAATCAATTTGAATTAGCTGATTTCTAGTTTAACTAAAACCAGACAAATTTCTGGCTTAACACTGAATATAATTTGCAAAAGCAGTGTAGTGGGTTACAGTTTATTGTTTTTGATCGTAAACTATTGATTTTGTTTATATTTATACGTTCTAATTCTCAAGATTTATTTATCTTTTTAGTGATTTTAAATAGTATTTATTTATAGTTTTTTACTAGATATTGTCCAGAATAGTAATTTTGCAATTATCTATTAGCTCCGAAAAAATTCAGATTAATCAAAACCGAAGATATCCTCTGGTGTGCTTTCAATTTAAATGGTTTTAAAATAGCTGATGTTTTTTGGCACAGGTATTGAGCTGCATCAATCTGAGTGATTTAACTAAAAAGAAAGAACTATATTGTTGCAATCAATATAGTGTTTAAGCAATCAGTAAAATTACAGTTTCTGTTGTGCGAAGAGAAAAAGAAGATCCGTGTAATCACAGTTTTTCTTGTAAAATAAGCATTAATTATAAAAATCCCCTGAACTAAAATATTTTCCCATCATAAATGTTATACAGCAAAAAACCGTCGAAATATTTATCGACATTGTTAATGTATAGTCATACCTCTCGTATGATTATCGTCTGCCTGCTGATCATTGGAGACATTTGCGGTTTATTAGTTTGCCTAAATCTAGCTCTAAGACTGCGATTATCGCAATCCTTAGATTTAAGCAGTCCGATTTTGTATGCTTTAATTGCCATGTATCTGTTGGGTTTGTACCTGACCGACACTTACAAATTAAACCGAGAGGTTTCAGGCGTACGCCTGTCTGAGAGAGCAATTTTAGGTATCTTAGCAACCATAACCGCAGTTACCTCTGCAATATACATCACAGGACTTTGGGGTAGCGAAGCAATCATCGGTAGGGGCGTATTGACAATCAGCGCCAGCCTGTTCTTACTTTGGGCTTTATTGAGTAGAACAATTGTAGATCTGTGGTTAAAAGGAAATCAGCAGCCCAGTCGATTTTTGGTGCTGGGCGACTACCAAAAAGTCGTGGATTTCGGCAAAGAACACCGCAAACTCAATTCTCGGACTGAATTTGTTTCTTTTTCTGACAATTTTGCCGAGAACGGCAGCTATTCTTCAGGAAGAACGGGTGCTAAAACAGCAGTTATGAATAGCGTTAGCAGTTTGAATTCGACTTGGAAACAGCAGTACTGGTCGGGAATTCTAATTGATGGTGCGGAGCGGAATTTGTCGCAGCAGATGGTTAGAGAGCTAATGGATATGAGGCTGCGAGGTATTTACGTTTACAGTATTGCTGATTTTTGTGAACAGTTTTGGCAAAAAATTCCCCCTGCTTATATTCAGGATGACTGGTTTGCTTTCACTTCAGGATTTAATATTCTGCATAATAGAATTAAGGCAAAGCTCAAGCACATAATTGATATCTCCGTAGGCGCAGCAATGATTGTTGCTTCTTTACCAATTACCCTGCCAACTGCTCTAGCAATTAAGTTAAGTAGTCCTGGTCCAGTGTTTTATTCTCAAGTCAGAACAGGACTAAATGGCAAGAAGTTTCGAGTTTATAAATTCCGTTCGATGTACCAAAATGCTGAATCCAAGGGAATTCAGTGGGCGCAGGAGAAAGATCCTCGAATTACTAAGGTTGGTGCATTCATTCGCATGACCAGGATTGATGAACTTCCCCAACTATGGAACGTCTTCAAAGGTGAAATGAGTCTAGTTGGACCTCGTCCTGAACGTCCAGAATTTGATATGCAGTTAAGAGAGCAAATTCCTTATTATGATGTGCGCTATTTAGTTAAACCTGGAATTACTGGTTGGGCGCAGGTTTGCTACCCCTACGGTGCTTCGGTTGAAGATGCTTACCAGAAGGTTGCTTATGACCTCTACTACATCAAAAACTATTCTCTGTTAATGGACTTGTCGATCGCCTTCAAAACTTTACGAGTAGTAATTTTAGGTAAAGGCAGATAGTCAATTGGCAGATATTATCCGCTCAACGACTCATTAGGGTGGGAGAAAGGTTAAGGGTAAAAGGGAAAAGGATTAGTTAAATCTTTTTCCCTTCAAACTAAAATCTCTGTTGTTTGCCAGGTAATTACATGAAATACTTAATTACTTGCTACAGATAAGTAAAGACATAAAGACGATTAATTTCTTCTGCCCTGACGCGGAGCAAAGCGGAGCTAATCTTTTAGGGCTGCCTACATGC
>JBCBEA010000378.1:0-4653 GCA_038529195.1 Cyanobacteria bacterium J06600_6 | reverse complement strand
GGAATGACAAAACATATTGATGTGAGTGCATCCCAAGATACAGATTGAAACACAGCAGTGCAAAGCAATTAAGAATTCTGTAGATAATACTATTTCTTCATTAAACATTATTAAATATAAAACAATGTTGACTATAGCCGTAATGACGCATGTGTTAATAGCAGCATCTATTTTTAAACCATAGGGAGGAATATTCACCTCTAAGCGATCGCTGTTTTTATCTAGTCTGACATCACTACCCAATACCGACAGTGAATAGTTATCTAGTTTGCTCTGATCGCTATTCAATCTTTCTAACGCTTCTTCAGTAGAACTAAAGCGATCTTCCAATGCAGGTTCCAAAAAAACATCTAGCCCGTTGGCAAACTGTTCGGATATCTTCAGACTAGAACGAAGCCAATCTACACAAAGCTTACGTCCAATCTTGCTTTTCTCCCGTCGATTTACGCCGATATACCGTCCCTTCGGCATGAATAGCGCGGGTTTTAGTATAAAGTTCTTCTTCTGTTAGCTGCCACTTGTTAAGCGCCACTTCCAGATCCCGCTGAATGTCTCGCGCACCAGGAAAATCACGATAGCGGATAATCAGACGGGCTAACTCTACTAACTCGCGATCACCTGGGGTAGATGCTGCAAGTAATTGGTCTACCGTTAGACGATCTTTTTGATTCTGAGGATGCTTCTGTTCGACGTTACCGTCAGACATAGTTTATTGATAAATTACTAGGGACTATTTACGCGGTTTGCTGCTGCTTAATAATGGTAGCGGTTGGCGAGTAGAG
Organism: Cyanobacteria bacterium J06600_6; assembly: GCA_038529195.1. Taxonomy (GTDB): domain Bacteria; phylum Cyanobacteriota; class Cyanobacteriia; order Cyanobacteriales; family Xenococcaceae; genus Waterburya. The sequence continues at coordinate 3,871 of JBCBEA010000378.1, read as the reverse complement.
CCTGCGGGAAGATAATATTTTACAGGTTCGGTAGCGATCGCCTGGGATTTCTTTTCTCCTTGTCGCCAGCGCATGATTATGCCGAGTACAGCAATCAACAGACCGAGGGACAACAAACTGGTTCGACCGCCAATTCCCCCAATTAAAGCGTCAGTTAATCCAAAAATTAGGATAAAGCCAGAAACAGGTTCTTGACGATATACCGCTCTTAAAAATTTTGCGAATAAAAGATTCACTGTATTTTGCTTATTCAGAACGAAACTGCTTATATCTAGTAAGTTATCTCATAGGTTAGGATAATTGTCAGATTATTATAATCTTTCTGTATTCAGATTAGCCATGCTAGTCTAGTCTGCACAATGTGCTAATTAGAATGCGCAAACTTACTCTGATAACTTTCTCATAGCTCTCAATCTTTCTCTCAACTGGTAATTTAGCCCAAATTGTTTCAGCTATCTATCCGAAATATAGTCAATCTGGCAACCGTACTTGTCAAATCGCTAGCTTTTTGGGGAATTATTTGTGTTTCGGCTCAAGCTAATTCTCGACCAACCAATCAAACTATTCCTCATAGTGACTTAAATCCAGAACAGATACCAGGCTCGATTATAGTTAAAAGCTTTGAGATTATTGGCAATCAAGTAATTTCCAATTCTGTCCTTGATGCTTTATTCGAATCTTATTTACTTCGCCCAATTAGCTTTGTTGAGCTGCTAGAAATACAGCAGAAAATTACTCAGCTTCTGATCGATCGAGGCTACCTAACTTCTGGTGCCTATATTCCTCCGCAAACAATCAAAGACCGCACGGTTAAAATTGAGATTATTGAAGGTCGGGTCGAAGATATTAAAATCTTTGGTTTGCAGCATTTACGTCCAGAGTATATTCGTTCGCGCCTAGAGCGAGCCACAAAACCGCCTCTTAATCAAGAGAATCTACTTAACGCACTGCAACTACTACAGCTTGATCCTCGTATTGATAAGATTTCTGCTGAACTATCTTCAGGAATCGACCCAGGAGAAAGTCTGCTCAATATTCAAGTAGAAGAAGCAAATACCTTTAGTGCCAGGTTGACCTATGACAATTACCAGGCTGTCAGTGTTGGCTCACAGAGTCGAGAACTGCTTTTAGCAGATGATAATGTTTTAGGATTTGGCGATCGCCTAGAAGTAGACTATATCAATACTCCCAGCAGCGATTCATTAGGAGGTTTAAGCTATACAGTCCCTTTAAGTGCTAAGGATAATGAATTTCGAGCTCTCTATAGCTACAGCAATAGTTTAATCATCAGCGAACCATTTGAAGAGTTGGAGCTTTCTAGTCGTAGTTCATACTTTGAGGCTAGCTATCGTCATCCACTCTTTCGCACCTCTCAAAAAGAAATTGCCCTGGGATTTTCTTTGACCCATCAAGACACACAGCTCTTTCTGATGGACATTGGCTTTCCTACCCTGGCTAGAGGTACAGATATCGAGGGTGTAACAAAAATTTCGGCTTTACGCTTTAGTCAAGAATACAGCAAGCGCAGCGATCGCTATGTGTTTGCCCTTAACTCTCAGTTTAGTATTGGTCTAGATTTGTTCGATGCCACCATTAACGCTGATAACATTCCTGATAGCCAGTTTCTAGTTTGGCGTGGTCAGGCACAATATATTAGACAGCTGGGTAAGAAAACGAATCTTTTTCTGCGTGGAGATGTACAGCTAGCAGATCGTCCCCTCGTTTCCCTCGAACAATTTCGGGCGGGAGGAGCATTGAGCGTGCGAGGTTATCGACGCGATCGCACTTTAGGAGATAACGGTTTATTTCTCTCAGTTGAGTTGCGTAACTCAATTTGGCAAACAGCTGAGGGTGAATCAAGTTTAGAATTAAATCCCTTTGTCGATTTTGGTCGAGTCTGGAATAATGACGATTTGGCGATCGAAAATAATACTCTAGCGGCTGTCGGACTTGGACTTCAGCTATCTTTAGATAATATATTTACCGCTCGTATTGACTGGGGTATTCCTCTAGTCACCGATAAGGGATTTCAGTCGAATTCTCTACAGGATAATGGTGTTTATTTCTCTTTGCAGCTTCAGCCTTTTAAATAGCTATAATCACTCTATTTAGCAGCTCAATTATTTTTTATGCGCGTCAGTTTGCAGGACAACATTTTATTGATCGCCCACGAAGATCTCCCAGAATATAAAAAAGGTGGCTCAGTTGTTCGCAACAGCTATTTTTGGGCTTTGAAAGCGATCGCCTGCTACACTTCCAGAACTAAAGATTGGGAATACGACTCCGAAGTTTGGATCGCTCTCACCAGGATGCTAATTTCCTTTGCTGAATCTGGATACTTAGGCGATCGTGAAACCTCCCTGCAGTTTCCCGAAGATACTCCTATTCCTGCTGAACTGCGGGCTATTTCTAGTTATTTTTAAAATCGTTTGGCAAGAATTAGCTTCGTTGATAAACTTTCGTTTCTAGCTATCGGCTATCAGCTATCAGCTTTTGTAATCCGTGCAAAAAGATTGTGTTCAAGAATAAACTCCTTAACCACTCACCACTCACCACTCACCACTAACTACTAACTACTAACCATTAACCACTCATCCTCAAGCTAAAGGTAAACAAAACCGAAAGGTACTGCCCTTACCAAATTCGCTAGTTGCTTCAATCTGCCCACCCTGCAGCTCGACTAGGCGACGAGCGATCGCTAATCCAATTCCTGTTCCTCCAGAATGACTAGCACGGGAACGATCTGCACGCCAAAAACGCTCGAAGATAAAGGGCAAATCCGATGCAGCAATACCTACTCCCGTATCGGTGACAGAGATCCAAATATGACGGTTGATTTTAGCTGCTTCAACGGTAATTGAGCCAGTTTCGGTGTAGCGAATAGCATTACCGACAAGATTGACTAGGATTTGTTCGGTGCGATCGCGATCTGCTAATACAGAGGGTAAATCTTCAGGACATTTCAAGTTTAAACTGGGTCCATCTTCTAATAGCTGATCGGTAAATCTTTCTACCAAAGAAGCTAGCAGTGGAAATAGTTCTAAAGGTTGCGAATCAATTGATAAGTAGCCTGCTTCCGCTTTGGAAAGCTCCTGTAAATCGTGGATTAGACGTTCTAAGCGTCGAGTTTCTCTAATCAGACGTAGATAAAGCTCGGGACTACCTTCAATTCTGCCATCGGCTAACTCTTCTAAATAACCGCGCATCACCGTCAGAGGAGTACGTAATTCATGAGTTAAATCGCTAATTAATTCTCTTCGCCTCTGCTCAACATCTCCAATACTGCTAGCCATTGAATTAAAGCTGACGCTTAGTTGATTAAGTTCGGGAATATCGCTTTCAGGAACTCTTTCATTTAAATCTCCTGCTGCAAATTTCTGAGTGATGCATTTCATTTGTTTGACAGGCTGGGTAATGCGTTTGGAAGAAATGTAGCTAACTCCCCCTGCTGCTCCCGCACCCACAATTATGGACAAGATGGCGCTGCGATTCCAGGCATTTTGGAATCCTTCTACTAGATAAGTACGAGCCGAACGAACGGTAAAGATACCGCGCTTTTCTAACTGTTCTAGACGCAGCACAAACATTCTCGGCGAAGAAACCTTGGCAATAATCACAAAGCTGCCTAGTCCGACCATCATAACTAGCACATGAGACACAAATAAACGCGCACCTAAACTGAGTTTCGGCATTTCCTAATCTAATAATTGAAATTAAACATATGAAACCAAACAATCGGGTCTAGTTAATTTTACTATTTAAGTAGCATAAAACAGGTATTTAAGCCTAGATAAAAGATTAGAACAGCGCACTCTAGGGTCTATTACCAGCTGTAACGTCAATTCTCGTTTAGCCTGCCAAGCCAGAGTTG
>JBCBEA010000377.1:0-4664 GCA_038529195.1 Cyanobacteria bacterium J06600_6 | reverse complement strand
AGCGATACAGATGTTGCACTTGTCGACACAGTTAAAAATTATCCTCTGGGCATCCAGCCTTTTCGGGATATGATTGCTGGGCAAGCCATGGATTTGGTGCGCAACCGTTATCAAACTTTTGAAGAGCTTCAGCTATACTGCTATCGCGTTGCGGGAACAGTTGGTTTGATGTCTAATGCCGTATTGGGGATTGGCGCAGATGTCAATGGTGTACCCTGGGAGCGAGACAAGCCAATTTATGTGCCGACGGAAGAGGCGATCGCGTTAGGGATGGCAATGCAGCTAACCAATATTTTGCGGGATGTCGGCGAAGATATTCAACGAGATCGTATTTACCTTCCAATTGAAGACCTTCATGCGTTTGATTATACCGAACAAGATCTGTTAGCTGGAGCTGTAGACGATCGCTGGAAAGCGATCATGAAATTTCAAATCGAGCGAGCTAGGGAATACTATCGACAGGCTGAGGCGGGGATTCGTTACTTGATCCGCGATTCAAGATTACCTGTATGGGCTTCTTTAATGCTTTATCAGGAAATTTTAGATGAGATTGAAGCTAATAATTATGATGTTTTTAATCAGAGAGCATTTGTCTCTAAGCCGAAGAAGACTTTATTTTTACCTGTGGCTTGGTTAAGAGCGCAGGTTTTGTAGTTTGAACTGTGGTTGATCAATTGCTAGCTTTGTTTAGTTACCATCATTGACTATCTGGGCAGCATAAAAAAAAATGAAAACCCATAAAGTATGCAGCCTTATCCACAACATCAGCAGTTGTCTAGCTGATTTTAACGATTAAAAGACCTTTTAACTGTAGGATAGTTGTGAGTTAACTTTGTATTTCTGTTTTCTATTAATCTAGATAGAGCAAATTATCTTAGTCATAAACTTAATAGCTAAGTTGACGGTTGTAAAAATCCTCTGCTTCAAGAAACATAATTCACCTGATTTCTTGCTTTAGAGATTGACAACACTATTTATTTGCTCCAGAATACAGTCCTGATAAAATCGTAAATATTAAATGTTTGTCCGAAAAAAAATAGACTACTATCCCATAACTGTCATACTGATCATTCTTGCGATCGATTTACTAGTCTTTTTCTTCAGTCCGAGCTGGCTCTTGACTCTGTTTTGGGGATTGACAAGCATCTATATTAAAGGTTTTACCTGTTCTCTAAATCACCATCATCAGCACCACAAGTTTTTTGCAGTTAAATGGGCAAATAGAGTGATAGAGTTTGTGATGGGTTTGCAAACTGGGGTAGTAGGGGAACTTTGGGTATTACACCATACCTTGGGGCACCACAAAAACTATCTCGATCAAACTAAAGATGAGTCTGGCTGGCGCAAAAAAAATGGCGAAACTATGAATGTGTTTGAATACACTTTTTGGGTTGGCACAACTGCCTATAGCAGAGCTTTGAGAGTAGGAGAGAGATATCCTCGTGAACGCCGACGCCTGATCCAGAACATTCTGGCTACTTTGGCTGCGATCGCTTTACTTACCTGGTATAGCTGGTACAACGCCCTAATCGTCTTTGTTTTACCCATGCTAGTTTTACTCTATGCTACGGTACTCGATACCTATAAGCATCATGTAAAGCTAGATGAAGAAGATCCTTATCTGGCAACCTACAATATTATTGACCCAACCTATAATTGGTTTACCTGTAATTTGGGTTATCATACCGCTCACCATCTTCAATGCGGTAGACATTGGGCAGAATTGCCAGCACTACACGAAACAATTAAAGACCGAATTCCACAAAATCTTTATCGGACTCCTGGCTTTCCCTTCCCTCAAGTAACAAAGCTGACTAGCTCACTAAGAGGTTTGGTTGCCGAAATACAAAGCAGCTTTAAAAGCGTCTAAAAACTACAGCGTTTGTTTTTTGGTTAACGTATTTTTGATAGTTTTTACCAAAGCTCAGAGAATGCCTAATTCAGGTTAAGCTGAAACAATAGATTAAATTGTTCAACATCAATATTACTTATGAAACTCAGATTTATAGCTGCACTTCTATCTGCTAGTTTATTTTGGCTTGGCAGTTGGGTAATAACTCCCTCCGCAACAGCAATGACTTCAATCAAGCTGTCTAATCTTTCTTATGAGCGGTGTCAAGGTGATGATTCAGCAGGAAGCGTCACTAGTGGTAATCTTGGTGGAGCAAACTGCTTTAGTATTAAAGGCAAGGCAAAAAACATCTCGGGCAAAACTGTAGTGGATGCCGATGTGTTTGGGCGAATTTATGATGCGGACGATAACGATACCTTTGAGAATCGAGGACGTATCGGCACCATTGAAGAAGTTCCCCCTGGGGTCAGCGACTTTGAAATTAAAGTCAACGTGCCATCAAACCAGCCAACCCCATTAAAACTGAAAAACTTCAAAGCTTCGGGTTTTTCAGAGAGAGTTCGTCCCTTCTATTATGATGATTTTGAATCTGAGAACTAACTGTATAGTTCTTTAGAATCCCATTGCTACGGTACTAGCGAAACTTTCTAAAGAACCTTGGATGAACTGAAGCAAGAAAAGCGCCAAGATAGCTGAAATATCGATTCCGCCTAAGGGTGGAATGATCGAGCGAAAAATGTTGAGGTAAGGATCGGTAATCGGGGCAAGGAAAGAGATAATTTGTCCTGCCCATTCTGCGGTTTGGAACCAAGACAGTAAGATTCTGACGATTAATAGGATCCAGTAGATTTTTAAAAAGTTAACTAGACTGTCTGCAATTAAAGCCATAATTTTAATAAGCTCCGAAAATAATTATTATTTTGTTAGATGTAATTATCATAACTCTACCTATTTTAGAGGAAAAGAGATGTCAGTAGTTAAGTCTAAGTACTAGTAATTACCGACACATTTAAGGGATGAGTGATGAGGAATGAGGGATTAGGAAAGAGCGCCTATCGGTCATCAGCATTCATGACAAGTTAAGGTTGTGTGTTGTTTGTCAAATCGTTTTTAGCTCTAAGCTATAAGCTCCAAGCCATGGGCTTTAATATTCTTGTGATTTCAGGCTGGAATATAGCGATCGCTAAGTAACTCCACTTAATTAAACATCATATATTTTGCAGGTTGGGTTGCGCGAAGTGCGAACCCGAAGGGTTCTGGTCTGCTCCGCAGACACTGGTGCGAATGCACCGCTTGGGCGGGTTAGATGCGGCTAAAGCCTTTCTCGACTTGAGCAAACTTCGTAAGAAGAAGAATGAAACCCAACGCTGCTTAGTAATTTATGGGTTTCGCTATTGCTCTACCCATCCTACAAATAATTAGGTTGACTAGTAATTACCGACACATTTAAGGGATGAGTGATGAGGGATTAAGGATGAGGAAAGAGCGCCTATTGCTCATCAGTTCTGAGTTATCTTTTATTCCTGTAGATGGAATCCGCGCATTTTTCCAGGATTCAATAAGCCGAAGGGATCTACCTGCTGTTTAAAAGCTACCTTTTGGGAGTCAATTTGTTTATTGCCACCATCTTCAATGGTGTAGACATGAGGATTAGCAATAAAAGCACCCTCAGTTTCATGATTAGCAATAATTTCATTTAATCTTGCTTCAGTGGTGTAACGAATTAGCTGTAATCCAGCCGGTACAGCCTTATTCCCCGCTCGCAAAAATTCTAGATGAATCATAATTTCGTCACCCGCCTGTTGATATAGTTTTTCTAATCTTTCGAGGGTGAAATAAAAGGTCTGTAAATAAGTCAGGTTGGGATCGAAACTACGAGCATGAAGAGTTGTATGATTCCAGGTGAACTCTAGTAAGCTATTGCCTTTAACTGTTTCGGCTTTAGCAGTATAGGTAACTTCGCCTCCATACTCTTTAACCAGATCCTCAAAAGGTGCAAAGTCATATTCAGAAATCATGAGTAATGCGCAGTGCTTTCCCTTCGGCAGATAGTTTTGTAAAGCTGTAAAGTAATCAGATATGGGTGCAGCATGAATACTCACAAGCTTTTTAACAATGCCGTTACTATCGCTGAGTGCCTGTCCAAAGTTCGCAGCAGTCATAAAATCATCAAAAACAACGATCGCCTCTTGCCAAGGATAAGCAGGAGCAAGAGGAATTTCTAATTCGGTAATAATTCCCGTCGTGCCGTAGGCATGAAGCACCTTACTGACTTCGTCTCCCCGTAGTTCCAGAACTCGGGGCTGTTCCTCCATTGTCACTAGTCTGACTCGGCGTAAATTTCCGCGATCGCTAATTTGTCCATAGTTAACCGAACCCATACCTACACTACCGCCACCAATAAAGCCACCAATACTAGCGGTACGATAGGTAGACGGTGCCATACGTAATTCCCAGCCAATTGCTCTTGCCTGCTTGTCAAAAGCTGCCATCTTTACTCCCGGCTGTACAGAAGCAATTCCAGGCTTAAGGCTCAGAATTTGGTTCATTTTGGAGGTGTCAAGGATCATGCCTCCCTGCAAAGGAATACACTGACCGTAGTTACCTGTACCAGCTCCCCTAACTGTCAAAGGAATTTTATGCTCTACACAGGCTTGAGCAATTTCTAATACTTCTTTTTCGGTGGTCGGAAATACTGCTAGCTCACCTCTTTTATCCTCTAGCTGCGCTTTAAGAATGGGGCTAAAGTGATAATAATCTAAAGATAGTTTGGTTAGCCTGTCGCGATCGCCTGTTGTTTCAATTCCTTCTA
>JBCBEA010000376.1:0-4667 GCA_038529195.1 Cyanobacteria bacterium J06600_6 | reverse complement strand
AGGTCTAAGAGCATGGATGGCAACACAAGACCAACCACATCAAAACTTTGAATTCCCAGAGGAGGTTCTACCACGTGGTAACGCTCTCTAATTCTGCAGTTAGTGCAGGTCGCGATCAACCCTCAACAGGCTTTGCTTGGTGGGCAGGTAATGCGCGCTTAATTAATCTTTCAGGTAAGCTACTGGGCGCACACGTTGCTCACGCTGGACTGATTGTATTCTGGACTGGTGCAATGACTATCTTTGAAGTCGCTCACTATGTTCCTGAAAAGCCCATGTATGAACAGGGCATGATTTTAATTCCTCACCTAGCCACTTTGGGCTGGGGTGTAGGACCTGGTGGTGAAGTAATTAACACTTACCCCTATTTCGTAGTTGGTGTTTTACACCTAATCTCATCTGCTGTTCTTGGTTTGGGCGGTATCTACCACGCACTTCGTGGACCTGAAAAACTAGAAGAGTATTCCAACTTCTTCAGCCAAGATTGGAAAGACAAAAACCAAATGACTAACATCATTGGTTATCACCTAATCTTGTTAGGACTTGGTGCTTTACTGCTAGTATTCAAAGCCATGTTCTTTGGTGGCGTATACGATACCTGGGCTCCAGGTGGTGGTGATGTTCGTTTGATTACGAACCCTACCCTTAATCCTGCCACTATCTTTGGTTATCTAACTTCTGCTCCCTTTGGTGGCGAAGGCTGGATTATCGGGGTAGACAACATGGAAGACATTATTGGTGGTCATATTTGGATCGGTTTGATCTGTATTTCTGGCGGTATCTTCCACATCTTAACTAAGCCTTTTGGTTGGGCGCGTCGCGCTTTAATTTGGAATGGTGAAGCTTACCTTTCCTACAGTATCGGTGCTGTGTCTTTGATGTCCTTCATCGCTTCTTGTTATGTATGGTTCAACAACACTGCTTACCCCAGTGAATTTTATGGTCCTACTAACGCCGAAGCTTCTCAAGCACAAGCCTTTACTTTCCTAGCTCGTGACCAACAAATGGGTGCGAACATTGGTTCTTCTCAAGGTCCTACTGGTCTTGGTAAGTACTTGATGCGTTCTCCCACTGGAGAGATCATTCTTGGTGGAGAAACAATGCGTTTTTGGGATTTCCGTGGTCCTTGGTTAGAGCCAATGCGCGGTCCTAACGGTATTGACCTCGACAAAGTCAGAAATGATATTCAACCTTGGCAACTACGTCGCGCTGCTGAGTACATGACTCATGCTCCTAATGCTTCAATCAACTCTGTTGGTGGTATTATCACTGAGTCCAACTCCTTCAACTTCGTAAACATCCGTCAATGGTTGGCTGCGTTCCAGTTCATTCTTGCTTTCTTCTTCCTAATCGGTCACCTATGGCATGCTGGTCGTGCTAGAGCTGCTGCTGGTGGATTTGAAAAAGGTATTGAGCGTGAAACTGAACCATCACTATTTATGCCCGACCTAGACTAATTGGCTGTAATAGTTATTAGTTTATCGGTCTAAAATCTAAACAAGCCTCTGCTATTAGGCGGGGGCTTATTTCTTGGGAAAAAATAAAAACCAGCAAGAATAGTGTTTTACTACTTTGGTTAGTAGCAAAGGCAAACCAAAAAATCTACGATATAAACAACATTAAAATAACTAGCTACATATAAATGCCAGACTTAGAAAAAATTGCTGCTCAATTGGAAAGTCCCGATTCAAAGGATCGTTTATTGGCTCTAACATCTTTGAGAGGAGTTGCTCCAGAAGATGCCGTACCTTTAATTAAGAAAGTATTAAACGATAAAATACTGCCTGTGCGATCAATGGCTGTTTTTGCGCTAGGAGTTAAACCGACCCCAGAGTGTTTTCCAATTTTAATTGATTTGCTCGCAGGAGATGAAGACTACGGTATTCGAGCCGATGCAGCAGGAGCATTAGGCTACCTTAACGACATTCGCGCATTTGAACATCTGACTAGAGCATTTTATGAGGACGATAATTGGCTAGTAAGGTTTAGCGCAGCAGTTTCTTTAGGTAACTTACAGGATATTAGAGCTAAAGAATTGCTGATGAGCGCTCTTGATAGTGATGAGGTTATTCTACAGCAGGCAGCGATCGCAGCTTTAGGAGAAATTAAGGCGATCGAATCAGTAGACAAAATTCTTACCTTTGCTGCTTCGGAAGATTGGTTAATTCGTCAGCGAATTGCGGAAGCGTTAGGCAATTTCGAAACAGAAAAAAGTATTTCTGCCCTAAAATTCCTGGCTAAAGATATTCATCCGCAAGTCAAAGAAGCTGCTCAAATATCATTAAAACGTTTGGGACAAAGTTGATTGTGGATGCCTGTTGGCAGTTTTAATTGCTGATGCTCTGAATCTAGATAGCCGTTGGCGTAGATAGATACTGTTAAAAGCTGAAAAAAGTATTTAAATAAGCATCAATTATTGCATCACCAAAAAATAAGCTTAATGCTCCGCCTAGTGCCAAGAAAGGACCAAAAGGCATTGGTTGTCTTTTGCCAATAATTTTAAGAGCGATCGCACCACCCCCAATAATTGCACCAACACCACAGGCGATAAAGCTAGATAGCAAAACATATTTCCAACCGATCCAAGCGCCGATAGTTGCCATCAGCTTACCATCAGCATCACCCATTGCCTGCTGTCCCATAACTAGTAAACCAATTACGGCAATTATCTCTAGTAGCCAGATACCTGTAACCGCACCACCAATGCCAAACATTAGACCATTGGCTACTCCCTGTGCTTTAGTAGCCTGCCAGCCGATCCAAGCTTGAAAAACTAATCCCAACACCAAACCTGATTTAGTTAGAGAGGAGGGTAAAGTCATGGTATCGAGGTCGATTGCCGAGAGGGAGATAAGCCAAGAGAGAAAGGCACAGTAGCCCACGGTTTCCCAGCTATAGCCAAAACGCCAGAAAACGAGCATAAATACGATTCCTGTAGCTGCTTCGACAATTGGATAACGACTAGAAATTTTTGTTTTACACCAGCGACAACGACCTCTAAGCAATAGCCAGCCAAAAACGGGAACATTTTCCGTCACGCCCAACGGATGCAGACACTGAGGACATCGCGAGGGAGGATGAATCAAGGAGATCCCAGCGGGAATACGATAAATAACTACATTGAGGAAACTACCAATACATGCGCCAAAAGTAAAAGCAGTAGTAAATCCAACGGCTGTAACCAGTGCTTCCATAATTTAAGCTTAATTTTTTAAATAAATAGTTAAAAATATCAGTTAGCTGTTGTTCTAGTACGCTTCTGCTTCTATTTGCTTGAGGGGAATAAAACACTCTCTTGGTAGCAACACTGGTCGAGTATTAAACGCTAGCTGCCCGCGATGGCTGTCACGATTAATAATAATTCCCACCGCTTTATTGTCGGTCGGAATATTTAAGCTACAGTAGCTGCGATAAATATTTCTAGCTGCCCTTATTAAACTCGGGTCAAAAAATACCATGCTCGGCACTTGGGAAGTGCCCGAACTTTGATTGCGTGTTGATGATTTGAAATTCACAGAGCGATCCCTCAAAAGACATCTCCAAATTTAACCTAATTTTTTCTAGAAGGAAGGAGGAAATAATGAATTTTTGTAACAAAAGTTGGCAGTCAAGCTATTGTGGAGAGTAATAGCCTGTTAATACATATGAACTTCTCGATTTTTTTAGCTAAATAAAAATTTTGGGCATTCTAGAGCCAAAATTCAAATAGTATAAACATGAGATTATTCGCTCTGTAATCGATTCAGAATAAAATAACGCTCGCTCTAGCTTAAACACCGAGTATTTAAAGAAACAGCTAACTGACTTGAGCTTATGGATAATTGGGATTTTCAACCGCCTCCAGAATCAGATTTAGGCGATCGCTCTTTAGCCTTAGAATCGAATCATTTAACTAATCAGCGAGTTGCCCTGCTAATTACGGGGAGTATTGCAGCGATGAAAGCACCCTTGATTGCCAGAACTTTGCGTCGTCAGGGTGCGGAAGTGGTCGCTTTTGCCTCGACTGAAGCTTTGCGCTACACCACGGTTGAAGCTTTAGAGTGGAGTACTACTAATCCTGTCGTTACAAAGTTAACTGCTAACGCCGAACATTTAAGCGACGATAATCCCTTTGCTGCATATGTAGTCGCACCTGCTACCTACAACACAATTAATAAAATGGCTTTAGGCATAGCTGATGGGGTTGTCACTTCTAGTTTGGGTTCGGCAATTGGCAGAATGGAGCAAGGCAAAACTCAAATTCTGGTTGCACCGACGATGCACGGTAGTTTGCATAATTCGATCTTAACCGAATCTCTACATAAGCTAGCTCGCCTAGGAGTGAGGCTCATCCCGCCTAAAATAGCTAACGGTAAAAACAATTTACCCGATGAAAAAGCGATCGCCTTTGCCGTATGTCGTGCAGTTAACCAATCCTCTTTGAAGAATATTCCTATTTTAGTTACGGGTGGACCTACAGCAGTTCCAATTGATAATGTACGCCGTCTAACTAATCGCTTTACTGGCAGACTTGGTACCCATATCGCGGAAGAATTATATCTGCGCGGTGCAAAAGTAAAGCTAATTCACGGACAGGGTAATTATTCGCCTCCCAGCTATCTTCCTCATAAAATAGTTGGGAGGCGAATAATTACCCTGTCCGTGAATTAGCTTTACTTTTGCACCGC
>JBCBEA010000375.1:0-4683 GCA_038529195.1 Cyanobacteria bacterium J06600_6 | reverse complement strand
CAACAGTTATTTTGGAGCAATTTAGTGTATCTCATAGCTATGGGAATTGCTATATTTTCTTTGAATCCTTAATTTGTCAGATGAAGTTAGGTAATATTATTAAATAAGATTTTGAAATCACAGTATTGGTCGATCGCGCTTTTGCCAGGATTACATTCAGCAGAACAGAAATTACTAGAAGCACAGGGGATCAGTAATACTCAGGAGTTATTAAAACGTACCCAAACTCCTGAATCAAGAATTGATTTAGCCAGCAAGCTGAAGTTAAATCAAAAACGTTTGAGTAAGTGGATTGCTCTGGCAGACTTGGGACGTATTCCTAGCGTTGGTAGCCAATATTGCGGACTAATATTACATGCGGGGATTATTTCTGCAGCCCAATTATCCCAAACCCCTTTCCATCGTCTACATGCTCAGATTTCGCGTTTACAGGTAGCTACCCTTCGTCGTAAAGATTTAACTCCATCTGTAGGGCAGGTAAAGCAATGGGTAGAACAGGCAAAAATACTTAACCAACATCTTTAATTTGGCGAAAATAATTGGCGAGAAAAACAAACAATAAAATAACCCCCCGCTCAAAAGATATCTGCTGAAAGACATCAACTAAGGAGAGGTTTTGCATTTCATAAATTAATTCTGCGCCAATTTACGATTAACTGCTAATTGCTCAATATTATTTGAGTGTAATTCTAGATGAAAAACTCCTAGTAGTTACGAGATGAACCCTCAAAACTGCGGTTACCACCGCCACCGCGATTATTTTCGCGAGGTCTGGCTTTGTTTACTCTCAATTCTCTTCCCATCCACTCTGCACCGTCTAGGCTCTCAATGGCTTTCGTTTCCTCATCTTCGCTACTCATTTCTACAAAACCAAAGCCTCTAGGACGACCAGTTTCGCGGTCGGTCGGCAGAGAAACTCTCGATACACTACCATATTCTTCAAAAACAGTCGTAAGATCTTCTTTAGTAACCTCATAGTTAAGGTTGCCGACATAGATTGACATAGATTGTCTCCTGATTTACGTACAGAAATTTGAGATCGACAATTCGGAATAAAGCTTGCCGATTTAATTGTCAATCTATAGATAGCCCAGAGGCTATGACAAATTGGAATAAACACGCTGACCGAATTGAAATCTCTATTTTCTAGTACATTAACACAGTCGAATTAAAAGGATTCATTGAAAGACGGAAAATAATATAAAAAAATAACATATGAATTTAATTCAATCGCTATTTGTTACAGAAAAGACCTTTTAGAGGCTGATAGTAGGCATGAATTAGGCAAAATTCTACTAATGGACGTAATGTATGACACCGAACGGAATTAAACATAATGAATTACGACAGTTAGTTCGATCTCAGCTAGAGCTACTTATTGAAAGTGGAAATTTGCAGGGGGCAAAGTCACTTTTAATCCCGGTACAGTCAGTTGATATTGCCGAGGCGATCGAAGGTTTGCCCGAAGCGAGTCAGCTAATTGCTTTTCGACTGCTTTCTAAGGCAGAAGCGATCGAAGTATATGAATATTTAAATAAGGAAGTACAGCAGGCGTTAATTCAAGAGTTCAAGCGACAGGAAGTGTTGGACGTAGTGGATAAGATGTCCCCTGACGATCGCGTGCGCATGTTTGATGAACTACCCGCTAAGATAGTGCGCCGTTTATTAGCTCAGTTAAGCCCCAATGAGCGCCAGGCTACAGCCCTTTTGCTTGGTTATGAAGAGGATACCGCAGGGCGAATTATGACCCCTGAATATATTTCTCTGAAAGAAGACTTAACCGTTAGCCAGACTTTAGAGCGAATCAGAAACCAGGCTAATGCTTCAGAGGTTGTCTACTATCTATACGTTAAGGATAATTCTCGTCGTTTAACAGGGATTGTTTCTCTCCGTGACCTTGTCGTTGCTGCTCCAGATACGACTTTAGCGGAGATTATGACTCGCGATGTTGTTTTTGTCCACACGGACACGGATCAGGAGGAAGTTGCCCGTACGATTCAGCGATACGATATTGTAGCTTTACCCGTTGTTGATAGCGAAGAACGTTTAGTCGGAGTAGTTACGGTAGATGATGTGATCGATATTATCGAGCAGGAAGCGACAGAAGATATTTATGCGCTGGGTGGGGTGCAGTCTGATGGAGACAGTTATTTTCAGACTAATTTGTTGACCGTTGCTCGTCGTCGCGTTGTTTGGCTATTTGTGTTGTTGCTCACTAACACTGTTACGGGGGCAATTATTCGATCGCAAGAAGATCTGCTAAAGCAGGCGGTTATCTTAGCTGCCTTTATTCCTTTATTAACTGGTACCGGAGGAAACGTTGGCGCACAGTCTTCAACAGTTGTAATCCGTGGTTTAAATACTGAAGAAATTCAGAATATGGGTGCGGGAAAGGTGGTATTCCGCGAGGCAGCAGCAGGTATTTTATTAGGTCTGATTTTGGGCACTGTAGCGACAGTCTGGGCATATCTGCTTCAGGGAAATCTCGCCGTAGCGATGTCGGTGGGCATTAGCTTAGTAGCGATCGCTCTTTTGGCTTCCGTCGCTGGTTCGGCATTACCCTTTGTGTTTCGTTCTCTGGGGTTAGATCCCGCTCTAATGTCTGCTCCATTTATCACCACTGCTGTAGACGTTTTAGGGGTACTAATCTACTTTTCGATCGCTAAAACTATTCTCGGTTTGTAAAGTATACTCGTAACTTATTTCTGCAACCTTTTTCTTTTTTACGGTATGATATTCGGTTGCTTATGAACAAGAATATACTGCAAGAATATAATTATTATGAAACGCAGACAGCTTATTGATCGTTTGGCGATCGCTGCTACGACTGGAACGCTTTTAGTTGCTTGCGATCAAACTAATAGTAGTCCTAATGTTCAGGCGGATAGTCTGCCAAATATTAAGTGGCGCATGGTTACAAGTTGGCCAAAGTCTCTAGACACAATTTACGGTGGGGCAACGACGGTTTGCGATCGTGTCTCGGCAATGACGGGTGGAAAATTTACTATCGAACCCTATGCAGCAGGGGAAATAGTCCCAGGTTTGGAAGTTTTAGACGCAGTTCAGAATGGGACAGCAGAATGTGGTCACACTGCTAGCTACTATTATGTGGGAAAAAATCCCGCTCTAGCTTTTGGTACTTCTGTTCCCTTTGGTCTAACCGCACAGCAGCAAAATGCCTGGTACTATCATGGCGGAGGCTTGGAGACAATGCATGAACTTTACAGCGATTTTAACGTCATCAATTTTCCTGCGGGCAATACTGGAGCGCAGATGGGTGGCTGGTTTAAAAAACAGGTTAATTCACTTCAGGATCTTAAAGGCTTGAAAATGAGGATTCCTGGCTTAGGTGGCAAAGTAATGAGTAGTCTGGGAGTTAATGTACAGGTATTACCTGGAGGGGAGATATATCTGGCTTTGGAACGGGGTGCAATCGATGCTGCGGAATGGGTAGGTCCTTATGACGATCTTAAATTGGGCTTAAATAAGGCTGCATCCTTTTACTATTATCCTGGCTGGTGGGAGCCTGGTCCAACTTTAGAAGTACAGGTTAATAAATCTCAGTGGGATAAGCTGCCTGTAGAGTATCAGGAGATTTTTAAAACTGCTGCTATGGAGTCAAATTTAAATATGCTGTCGAAGTACGATGCTCTCAATCGTCAAGCATTAAAAACCCTGGTTGATGGTGGAACAAAGTTAACGGCATATCCCCCAGAAATTTTGCAGGCAGCACAGTCAGCAGCAGCCGATTATTATGCTCAAGAGTCGAGTAAAAGCCCAGTTTTCAAAAAGGTTTATGATGAGTGGAATCAATTCCGTACCGATATTGCTGAATGGAATAAAATTAATGAGTTAAGTTACTCTAGCTTTGTGAATAAATAAGCTGAAATTATTGCCCTAGGTGCAACATCAGCGTTGTTTTTAGCTATTGGCGATCGCCGATCGGCTATTGAAGATTCCTCGTGAACATCTACCCCTGTACGAGATAAATGACAAGCAATAGCCAACCAGATACGATGCAGTCATCTAGTTTGCCAGTCCCGAGGCAGCCAGCTATTATTCGCTGGAGTCAGATCTTAGCCGACAGCTATCGTCAAGCATTAAAAAGAGATTTAATTTGCACAGATACCCCAGAACAACTATCAGAAGCTTTGTTTCATGCCCCTTTTGTTCTGGTTTCCCACGGTACACAGGCAGATCCTATTTTTAACTACGCCAATCAAACCGCTTCGCAACTATGGGGTTTAGATTGGGATGAATTTATCAAAACTCCTTCTGCTCAAAGTGCCGAGCCTGTTGCTAGAGAAGAAAGGTCAATAATGCTTAAGCAGGCTAGAGAACAGGGATATATTGATAATTACCAGGGAATTAGAGTGACTACAAAGGGAAAAAGATTTTTAATCCAACAGGGAATAATCTGGAATCTCCAGGACGAAAAAGGCGATCGCTGTGGACAGGCTGCAACCTTTTCTAGTTGGGAGTGGCTGTAAATAGATTTTTGGCGTTGCTGATTTGAAGTATCCCACAAGGGCGACGCGAAGCTAGTACTTTAGTGGACAATTTGAAATAGGAATGTAAGCTAATCGTAGCTATCAGCTATCAGCTATCAGCTATCAGCTATCAGCTATCAACTTTTTGATTAATTCACTTAATCGTGAGGAACTTGAAATAGTACCTTTATTC
>JBCBEA010000374.1:0-4698 GCA_038529195.1 Cyanobacteria bacterium J06600_6 | reverse complement strand
CTTTGTTGCCCGCAAGAATGTGGTTAAAAAACTGGATGAGTTGGGTAATCTGGTTAAGATTGAGGACTACAAGCATAGCGTTCCCTTTAGCGATCGCGGTAAAGTACCGATCGAACCTTTATTATCGACCCAGTGGTTTGTCAAAATCGAGCCTCTATCGCAGAAGGCTTTGGGCTGTTTGGATAATGAGAATTCTCCTAACTATGTCCCTGATAGGTGGAAGAAGGTATATCGCGACTGGCTAGTTAAGTTAAAGGACTGGTGTATCTCCCGTCAGCTATGGTGGGGTCATCAAATTCCCGCTTGGTATGTGGTTTCGGAAACTAACGGGGAGATTCAGGACAATACACCTTTTGTAGTGGCTTTTGATGCAGCCGAAGCGGAAACGAAGGCAAAAGAGAAATATGGCAATGATATTCAATTAGAGCAAGACCCAGATGTTTTAGATACCTGGTTTTCCTCTGGTTTATGGCCTTTTTCAACTATGGGGTGGCCAGAACAAACTGCGGATTTGGAGAAATATTACCCCACCACTACCTTAGTTACGGGGTTTGATATTATCTTTTTCTGGGTTGCCCGTATGACGATGATGGCGGGACAGTTTACCGACAAGATGCCCTTTGATGATGTTTATATTCACGGGCTTGTATTGGACGAAAACGGCAAAAAAATGTCTAAGTCCAAGGGTAACGGTATCGATCCGCTGTTGATGATCGATAAGTATGGTGCGGATGCCCTGCGTCACACTCTAATTACTAAAGTAGTGGGTGCGGGACAAAATATTAGCTTTGACTACGATCGCAAAAAGCAAGAGTCGGCTTCGGTTGAGGCTTCCCGTAATTTTGCCAATAAGCTGTGGAATGCTTCGCGATTTGTAATGATGAACCTCAAGGGCAAAACACCCCAGGATTTGGGACAGCCAGATACAGCAAGCTTAGAATTAGTAGATAAGTGGCTGCTGTCGCGTTTTTACCAAACGGTAGAACAAACTAAAAACAATATTGCCAAATATGGCTTAGGAGAAGCAGCAAAAGGCTTGTATGAGTTTATCTGGAATGATTTCTGTGACTGGTATATTGAACTCGTCAAAACTCGTCTGTGGGAAGATGAGGGTTCACCATCTCGCCTTGTAGCGCAGCAGACTTTAGGCTATGTCCTTGAAGGGATACTCAAGCTACTACATCCATTTATGCCTCATATTACTGAGGAAATTTGGCAAACTTTAACCCAGGCGGAAGGGAAACAAACTTTGGCAACCCAGACTTATCCAGAAGTTGCCGACGAGTTAGTCGACCGCAATTTGGAAACTAGCTTTAATTTGCTCTTTAATACTATCGGTACGATTCGTAATTTGCGGGCAGAATCGGTAATCAAGCCAGGGGAAAGAATCAAGGTGATTCTGCAGACGGAAAGCGACGTGGAAACCGCAATTCTTAATTCGACTCAGGAATACATCCAGGATATTGCGAAAGTCGGCGAGTTAATTGTTACTTCTACCCTCGATCAAGATCCAGGACAGGTGACTGCGGGAGTAACGGGTACGGTGCAGGTGTTAATTCCTTTAACTGGGCTGGTTGACGTTGCAGCACTGTCGGCAAAATTGCAGAAGAAACTAGATAAGATAGAGAAAGATATTAAATCTCTAACTGGGCGATTAAGTAATCCTGGTTTTGTCAATAAAGCTCCCGCAG
This sequence comes from Cyanobacteria bacterium J06600_6, assembly GCA_038529195.1. Classification (GTDB taxonomy): domain Bacteria; phylum Cyanobacteriota; class Cyanobacteriia; order Cyanobacteriales; family Xenococcaceae; genus Waterburya. The sequence goes on along the minus strand of JBCBEA010000374.1, from coordinate 3,007 downwards.
AAGTAATTCAGGGTGCCAATCATGACTTAGCTGAGGCGAAGAAACAGGCGGAAATCTTACAAGAGCGTTTAAAGCGCCTTCAGTAAGATAAACTTCTCTGAAAATGTATCTTTGACTGCGAGGATGCCGTCCTGAATGATTATTTAGATTGGGCGCATCCGATGTCCTTCTGGTAGCTCCAAGATATGGTCGTTTTAATTAACTTTTGCAGCCTTTAAGCGATTGCTTTGGGGGCTGAAAATTGGGGAGTCAGGACTCGAGACTCGGGATATATTTATTGAAATCTAATTCATCCAATTCTTAGTTAAAACAACTATATGTGAACCTATCACCGTTACTTTTGTCACGGCAATTCTTAATCAACTAGACTTTCTCAATGCGCTTTTCACATTGGCAGACCACAATTATCAATCGCATTTAAGACGTAGTCTAGTCGACTGAAAACAGCTGTAATGCCCACATAGGCATAAAAAGCCTTTTAAATCTGCTGCTAGGGAGCAAACTGCTATCGACTATTTTATTTATTCTGCTGATCATTAAGGTGAATAAAATTCTCCAATCCAAATCAATACAAACAAGCGTGAAACTGAACATCAATCTCAAAGTAAGCAAAAATAATTACAGGCTCACCCAAATCATCTCAAGTGAAAGTACTATTGATGTATCCAGTTAGATTAACGACATAGTTAGTCAAGTCAATTTTGAATGTCTATCATGATACCGCTCAAAATAATTCAGTCTGGAGAAGCTACTTGGTGCAACTTTATTTACATAGCGATAAGCGATTATAAATCATGTTATACCTAGCTCAGGTTAAGATCGATCCAGACTCAGGTGAAATACAACTTCAGGTGCTTGCTCGTCAAGAATCAGAATATGTCTGGTCGCTAGATAATTCTCAGACGATACTCTTAACTAGAGAAAGTTCTCTTGGTGCGGGAGTAATGGTACTGGTAGAAATAGGACAGGAACAGCAAATAATTAGTATCCAAGAAGCTAAGGAATGGATTTTAACTATTCTGCAACAGTATTTAAGCACAAATGCCATTAACCCTCAGTTTATCCAGACAGAACAAAGTAAAGTAGAAAAGTGGCGACAGGAAATAACGGCTCAAAATCTAGAACTGAACCGTCGTGCCCTAGAGATAGAAACTCGTCGCGAACAGCTACAGGAGTTAGAACAAGAATTAAAGCGCGATCGCGAAGAACTAAATATATTACAGGCAAAATTGACCATGGATAATTAACCATGGTCAACGACAATTAGTTATCAATCATCAAAAAATGCTCAACTTTACCAAACCTCTCTATCCGCTGTTGCTTTCCTCGGTTAAAAGCGATCCAGAGACGGCTCATCGTCAGATGTTAAAAACCCTCAACAACCTGGAACTTAATCGCCATTCTGGGTGGGGAAGGTTGGCAATTAAGCAGCTAGAAAAGTCTTTTTGTATTCAAGATTCGCGTCTACAGCAAACACTTTGGGGATTGGATTTTAATAATCCCTTTGGTCTGGCAGCAGGTTTTGATAAGGATGGCACTGCAGCAGGAATGTGGAGCAGTTTTGGCTTTGGCTTTGCGGAATTGGGTGCCGTTACTCTTCATTCTCAGCCAGGTAATCCTCGTCCACGGATGTTTCGCCTACCCGAAGATAAGGCAGCTTTAAATCGCATGGGTGCGAACAACCTTGGTGCGGCGGTGATGGCGGATACCCTCGCGCAAACCTGGAATAGGCAGCCCCGTAAAATTCCGATCGGGATTAACCTTTGCAAATCTAAAATTGCTGCTTTAGACAATGCTGCCTCTGACTATGTAGGCAGTTTTGAGTACCTTAAGTCCGTAGCCGACTACTTTGTAATTAACGTTAGCTCCCCTAATACTCCAGGATTGCGATCGCTTCAGGCGGGAGAACAGCTAGAGCCAATATTATCGGCTTTACAAACGGCGAATACTCAAAATCAGCCAATCTTAATCAAGATTGCCCCAGATTTATCCTGGGATGATATTAAAGATATCCTTAACTTGGCATCTCGCTACTGTCTTTCGGGAGTCATTGCCACTAACACGACAATTCGGCGTGATGGCTTGAACACCAATGTTCTCAAAGAAACGGGACAGAGTATCAAAGATGAGGCAGGTGGAATTAGCGGTTTACCCGTCAAGCAAAGAGCTACAGAGGTAATTCGCTTCATTTATCAGGAAACAGGAGGTAAATTACCTATTATTGGCGTCGGTGGTATTTTTAATGCCGAGGATGCTTGGAACAAGATTGTTGCAGGGGCAAGTATCCTACAGGTTTATACAGGCTGGGTTTATGAAGGACCTTGGATGGTAAACCAGGTACTATCGGGTTTATTAACTAAGTTAGCAGAGCGGGGTCTAAATAACATTAGTGAGGCGGTAGGTTTAGAGCATCAATAAACAGCATTATTTCTCGATCATCGCCGCATAAATTCGATGTGATCGAGATCACTCGGCTTGGTTAAAACTGTTTTTAGAATGGAGAAGCTTGTGCAGGCAAGTAGTTCTGTAGTCGGAAACTATTTTTCTGACTTTTATTTTTTTACTTCAACTTTTTAAACAGATAGCGAAAACATGAAAAATAAAACTTTAGCTGTGATGGGTTACCCCGACCAACTCAATAAATACAGATTGAGTACAAACAGAAACTGTTCTGTTGCTGCAAATAACCAAAAGATTTCTAGCAAACAGAAATCATAGTTCCGTTTTTACCGTCTAGACGAAATTTTCCTCGGCTTAGTAATGAGTTGAGGATTTTTAGATTGCCAAGAATCCGAAAGGTGGCAGGGACAATTTCAAATTCAGGCTAATTTAGCTCAAATCTAACTTTGCTCGACCATGAAGCCAGTCGTAAATTTTATCTAGTTCTTCTAAAGTCACAAGACCATATTGCCAGAGAACCATTGGAATTGGATCTGGACGTTCTTCAACTGCCCGTCGAACAATTTCGATTGAATCATGGGAAAGAGCTAACTCTTCAGTTAAAAAC
>JBCBEA010000373.1:0-4712 GCA_038529195.1 Cyanobacteria bacterium J06600_6 | reverse complement strand
AAAATCCTGAAGGATCTTTGCAATGTGAAAATTGTTATACTCCCCTACCAGCTAGTACTAGCTGTCCCAATTGCGGAGCTTCAGTGCAGACAGATGCTACTTTTTGTGGTCAATGTGGCTTTAATTTGCAGGCAGAAAATTCTCCTGCAGTGCCATCTTTAGACGAAACTGCCGTCGGTCTATCGCCTAATCTAGATTTAGAAGAAATACCTCTACCTGATGAATTGCCGATATCGAATGGAAGTTCAGCTAGCGAACTAGGTATCATGCCTGAAACATCGGTTTCATCGCCAATTCAAAGTCCTTGGGATGATCAAGAAGAAGATAGTACTAAGGCTCAAATAGAAGGATTGCCCGATGGTTTTCCTGAAGTTGAAGGAGAAGAAAATATGGGCTACATCCCAGAAATTCCTGAAACTGAATTTGCTGAAGCAACATCCGATTTTGCCAGCGAGCCAGAAGCTAGCTTGCCTGCTGAGTCAATAGATCCAGAAATACCTAGTGAATCGACCGACTTTGCACCCTTAGAGACTAGTCAAGCAGAACTAGAACCCGAACCTGAACCCGAACCTGAACTTGCTCCAGTCGAATCAGTACAACCTGAGGCAGTCGAGCTTGAATCCGAACCTGAAATCAAAGCAGTAGCATCAAGTATTTCAGCTCCTGCTGCCAGCATAGCGGGTGCAACCCAACTACAGATTCAAACTGCCACATTACTACATTTGCAGAGCAATACCAGCATTGAAATTCCCGATCACCTAGATATTGTTCATTTTGGGAAACCGAATGGTCAGATTCCTCCCGATATTGATGTTTCTGGCTTCCCTGATTCTGAAGTAGTATCGCGAGTTCACGCCGATCTGAGAATAGAGGGCGATAATTACTATATCGAAGATACGGGTAGTTCTAACGGTACTTATATTAATCATGCTCCCTTGCAGAAAGGCAACCGTCACCGATTAAGAAGTGGCGATCGCATTGCCTTGGGTAAAGGAGATTTAGTTACTTTTATCTTCCAACTTGGTTAGAAGTGCGATCGCTCGTTAACTTGGCAACATGTTGCAGTCTGTAACAAAAGCCCGAAAACTTACTTAAGATTCAACGCACTGTCAAACTAGTAAGCAAAGTCAAATCAAGATCGTTGTTGGGGTCAATGGAAACTAGTTCTACTTCGTTTCCTCCCAACAGCAGACCCGCTAAAGCTCCTGCTCCCGCTCCCCCCAGAACCTCTAACGCCCCCAAGTCCCCAAATATTTCTGACAGCACTGCTGCTGCAGTTGCACCAATAGCAGCACCCTGAAGAATATCTCCTGTACTAGCTCCTTCCTTGACTGTTTCGCGGCGAGTAACAACCTGAGACTCCGCATCAATTGACTGGGTTGTGCCGTTGGGGAAAACTATTTGATCCGCACTAAAAAAAGAGCCAGATTCGGCTTCATTGGGTTCGATTTGTCCCAGAATTTCGCTGCCGTAAGGAATGAGAACGTTGCGACGACTATCTTTGATATCGGCAGCGACAAACAAACTAATGGGAACAGTTTCTTCGGGAGTCAAGAGAATTTTTTCTTCATCATATTCAATGGGAACAACAAATCCCTGGGGAACTGTGTTCGGTAAAATATTGCGGTTTCGGCTGGGGGGATTATAATTTCGGTTTCTAGTTGGTCTAGATTCGGGAAAAAGTTGTGCTTGAGCAGGGGTTATATTAGCAAAATTAGTAGCTGTGGCTGCTAAAGCCGAAAAAATCATCAAACTGGAGGTGGCTATTTTGGAGTGTTTTGCGTTAAACATGACTAGACAAAAAATATTTTTGGTACAGATTAGTTATGAGCATGTGACGCAAAGCAAGTAATCAGAGTTCCAAACCTTATTGTCTGACCGTCGCTATCAAGGCACTGTTTGGCAAGTTAAAAGACCTGACTGTCTCAGCTTTAGAGCAACTGTTTCTCCTCCCACAACCGATTCTCATTTCCTAATTGACTTCATGCTGGAATCCCCTGTGCGACTCAAACAATCTCCTTCCGATCAATCCAAACGCCGTAGCAGATACCCATTACCCAAAAATAAAAAGCTGATCGTGCCGATCTTGTTCTGCAGTTTTGGCTTAATTGCTTGGCATAGTTTTAATTTTGACTCCAAATCTCAGCAGCCAACCCGTACCGCATCACCTCTGGTTGGTTTGCGATCGCTAGATTCAACAGCCAGACAGTCACAGTTAAAGTCTTTAGTTAGTCGCCAAGAACGTGGTTTATCCCCTCAAGAACTACGAGATCAGCATCGCGCTCAATATCTGCTAGCAGCAGACTTAATTCAGGCAAGAAAAGGTAAGCAGGCTCTAGGTTATCTTAATGGTCTGAGTCAAGACTATACTCTTCTACGCCCCCAAATTTTATTTAAGACTGCTCAAGCTTACCAGCAGAATAACCAGCCAAAATTGGCTCAAAAAACTCTTAGGCACCTAATCGAAAACTATCCGACATCGCCCATAACGGCAAACGCCCTAACTTTACTAACAGATAGTTCAGGATTAAAAGAGCGACTAATCCGTCAGTTTCCCTATCATCCCCTGACTTTAAACTTAGCTCGTCAAAGTCTTCAGCAAAATCCCGAACAGTTTGAGCTATTAATGCTGGTGGCAAAATATAGTCGAGGTAAAGACCTCAATCCCATTCGCGATCGCCTAGTTTTGCAATATCCCGCCCAATTGACTGCAGAGGACTGGGAAGTAATTGCCGATGGTTACTGGCGAGAAGAAGAGCATCGTAAAGCTGCTGATGCCTATACTTACGCTCGACCAATCCCTCGCAATCTGTATCGAGTTGCCAGAGGATTTCACCGCAACGGTAATTGGGACACCGCCAGACGAGCCTATCAAAGACTGCTAAGGGAATATCATGATTCGCGAGAAGCGGGTCAAGCGCTTGTTTATCTTGCCAAAATTTCTACTGGCGACGAAGCGGTAGTCTATCTCGAAAAAGCGATCGCCAAGTTTCCTGATAATGCTCCCGAAGCCTATCGCGCTAAAGCGATCGTCCATGAGAGATTTAGTAAACATGAGGCTGCTGCTGATTCTCGTCAAAAGCTGCTAAAAAAACACGGTAATTCTGCTTCCGCTGCGGAATATCGTTGGCAGAAAGCTCGTACTCTGGCAGCCAAGGGTAATCTGCAAGATGCCTGGTCAATGATGCAGCCTGTCATTAAATCGCAGCGAGAAACAAAAATTGGTGCTAAAGCTCTATACCATACAGGAAAATGGGCATCAGAAATTGGTCGCCCCCAAGCAGCAAAACAGACTTTTCAGCAGGTAATTAGACTTTATCCTCAGTCTTACTGGGCATGGCGTGCTGCTACAGCTTTGGGCTGGGATGTGGGCAATTTCACTCAGGTTCGTCCTCTGACTCCAGATTTAGATTTAAACAAGCAATATAGCTCTTTACCTTTTGGCTCTCCTGTATTGCAGGAACTGTATTTTTTGGGGCAGTATCATGATGCTTGGCTACTACTTCAGTCAGAAATAGAGCATCCTCAACAGATGTCTGTTAACGAGCAGTTTACAGAAGGAGTCCTACGCCTCGAACTGGGTCAATACAGTGAAGGAATGCAGGAAATCTGGGATTTAACTAAAAGAGAAACTCCCCAAGAATTAGCGGAATGGAGAGCCTTACGACAAACAAAAGCCTATTGGCATAGTTTATTTCCTTTTCCCTATCAGGCTGATATTTTGCGATATGCTCAGCAGGAAAGAATAAATCCCTTACTGTCGATTTCAGTAATGCGCAAAGAATCTACTTTTAACCCCACTATTGATTCTGTGGTGGGAGCAGTTGGTTTGATGCAGATTGTTCCTCCTACTGCCAAATGGGTGGCTGAACAAATTGGCATGTCGGATTATGCTCTAACTAACCCCGAAGATAATATTAAAATTGGAACCTGGTATTTAAGCCATAATCACCATCGCTATAAGGATGACTCCTTACTGGCAGTGGCAAGTTACAACGCCGGCACGGGTAACGTTAGTGCTTGGCTTAAGCGATATGATATTCGCGATCGCGATGGTTTTGTGGAACAAATACCCTTCCCTGAAACTAAAGACTATGTTGAGGGTGTATTTGGTAATTACTGGAACTATCTGCGCCTCTATAATCCTGAGATTCGTCAAAAAGTTGCTAACTTACGCCAGGGAACAAAATCTACTTCTGCATCATCTAAGGGAGAGGTGAGTGTTAGGAAATAAATGGTAAGAGGTGTATGTTTCATCAGTGGTTATTCAGAGGGGTATTTGTCTGTAGCTTGTTGAGCTTGTTAGCTGAACCTCTTGGGGCACAGAATAGAATTATTCAGCAAAGCAGCAGTAGGGCAACAGCAACAGGTCGAAATAGCTTTGCTGCCAGTCAGGTAAGACAGTCTGCTTCTCAAAATAGCTCAGCGAATCCGCAACAAGGACTAACAATCGAGCAGTATGGCTCTGCTAACGCAACGGCGGATGGCAACAATAATGTTGTGATTAGTAATATCGATCAAGAGAGTGATCAACAGAGATCTAGATATATAACTGGCGATCGTCAAAATGTTCAGCGAGCTACAATCAATGGCAGAGCTTGGGGACGTAATAATCGCGTTTTTAGCAATACGAGACAATACAATCGGCAAAATTAATTTTATTAAAAGGCAGTAGGCAGAAGTCAGCTATTTATTGATAATTACTTTTTAAT
>JBCBEA010000372.1:0-4713 GCA_038529195.1 Cyanobacteria bacterium J06600_6 | reverse complement strand
GATCTTGATTATTGGTAGCATGCTAATTCTGGTCGGTTCAGGGGGTTTTTGGCTGACCCGAAATTAGAGGCTGCGGATACGTCCCACGACCTCATTGAAACTGTTTATGTTTAGAATATCGCCTAAAAGAAGAACCCCAAGAGGTTAGATAACAACAACCAGCTTGAATTATTCATTGAATCACAATGCACCAAAGCTTGCGATCGCGTTTACTGCTTTACTATCTGATAGTCATGGCAGCCATCTTAGGTATTTTTGGCTCAGGAGTCTATGTTGTTTTTCGACGTAATTTATATAAGCAGCTAGATAAAAAGCTTTTAACCCTGGCTCAGTCAGCTACACCTTCTTTTGCTGCCGTTAGAGATCGCGGTAGTAAGTATCTCAATCAGGTAGAGGAAGTTCCCTGGCGTGACATTTTTAATCGCGATCGTCAGAGTCTCGAATGGTTTGACGAACAAAGTCAGCTACTGGGTAGAAAAGGATTAATTAAGCTTGATACTCCTCCTGAAGTAGGAACTTCTTTTATTCAGAATCCTGAAACGGAGGAAATATTTCGGACTCATACTCTCTCAATGTTTATTCGTCGCAGTGGCGAGAAGGGTCCCCCAACTTTGGTGGGTTTTATTCGGGCAACTCAGTCGAATGAGGAAATAGAAGCAGCGGAAGAGGAGCTTTTTTGGATTTTGGTGATCGGTGGCATGTTAACTCTGATCCTAATTGGTTTGGGGGGATTTTGGCTAACGAGAAAAGCGATCGAGCCGATTGAGGCAAGTTTTTTACAGCTTAAGCAGTTTACCGCTGATGCTTCCCATGAGTTACGCAGTCCCTTAACGGCAATTAAAGCTTCGGTCGATATTATGCGAACTCATCCAGAGCGAGTGCATCCCAAGGATGTTCGCAAGCTAGAGGCGATCGCAGGGGCAACTCTACAAATGAATGAAATGCTAGGGGATTTGCTTTTTCTCGCTCGTGCCGATGCCGATTCTGATATTCCTGTAGCCCAACGTAAGTTGACTCCCGTTAAGCTAAATTTAATTCTGCAAAATTGTTTTGTTTTGTTAGAGCCGTTAGCAAATAAGAAGAAAATTGTCTTTCAGTCTAAATTCAGAGATGAGCTGCAAGTTTTAGGCGATGTACCCCAGCTTTCTCGTCTTTTCTCAAATTTACTAGAAAATGCCCTGCAATATACCCCCGATGAAGGTCGAGTCAGCTTAGATTTATACCGACAAAACCGCTTTGCCGTAATCAGCGTTAGAGATACGGGAATTGGCATTGCGACGGATCAAATCAATAAGGTGTTTGATCGCTTTTGGCGGGCAAATAAAGCTCGTAGTCGTCGTGAAGGAGGGACAGGCTTGGGATTGGCGATCTCTGCGGCGATCGTTAAGCGACATGGAGGCAGAATTTCTGTTACCAGCGAGTTAAATATTGGCACCTGTTTTTTGGTACGTATTCCACTGCTAGATAATCGGCGCGCACCCGCTGCCAAAACTGAAACATCAGAGTCTAAGCGCTCCTAGCTAGACATAAAATATTACAGTTCTGGACTATAAAAAATTACAGGTTAGGCACTCTCACTACTTACAGTAGAAAAAAAATTAACTAAACAAGCTGCTTGAGCTTCTTTTCTTCCCATGCCAATGCAGAAGAGACGATTTTGTCCAGAGAATTGTACTGAGGATTCCAGCCAATCACTTCTCTAATTTTTTTGCCAGAAGCAATTACACAGGCAGGATCGCCTTCCCGACGAAGAGTTTCAACGACGGTAAAATCTACTCCCGAAATCTCTTTGATTTTTGACAGGACTTCTCTAACGCTATAGCCAGTACCATAACCACAGTTAAGAATTTGACTAGTAGACTCTGACTCCAGATAAGCCAAGGCATCGACGTGAGCCATAGCGAGATCTTCTACATGGATGTAGTCACGAATTCCTGTACCGTCAGGAGTTGGATAGTCAGTGCCATAAATACTGGCGGAGGGACGAATTCCCAAGGCTGCATCACAACCTACCTTAATTAAGTGAGCTGCCTTTTTGCCCATCTGACCAATTTCGCCAGAACTGTCTGCCCCGGCGACGTTAAAATAGCGCAAGATCACATATTTAAGCTCAGAAGCGCCCGCATAGTCGCGGATGATGGTTTCACTCATTAGCTTTGACTTACCATAAGGATTAATTGGCACGGTTGGCGAAGACTCTTCTACAGGAGATTCTTTAACCTCGCCATACACTGCTGCTGTACTAGAAAAAACAAACTGGTTAACGTTGAATTTCTTACAGCAATGTAGAACATTAATTACATTAGTCGTATTGTTTGAGTAATATTCTAGAGGCTGCTCTAAAGACTCAGGAACAGAAATACTGGCTGCAAAATGAATTACGGCATCGAAGCTATGCTGTACAAAAACCTCTTCCAAGCGACTGCGATCGTTAAGCTCTCCTTCAAATAATTCTCCATGTAAAACTGCTTTTTCTGATCCTGTCGATAGATTGTCGTAGATCACAACTTCATAACCAGCTTCTCCCAGTTTTTTGACTGTATGAGAACCGATATAGCCTGCCCCACCCGTAACTAAAATCTTTGCCATAGTAATTTGTACTTAATCGCCCCTCTAATTAGTAAATAATTATAGAGAAATATTGAACATTTAACTTAGAAGTTAGGGGAAAAATCTAGCTTAAATTTGAAATGTAGCCAAAGCAGAATTCATTCCTGAGATTTACATGCAGTAGTGTAAATGCCTACATAAGAATTAATTCACATGATTGAGATTGTCTTGGGATAAAATTCATTTAGTTTATTTGCTAATAATATTATTTTGAGAGTGCTTACTATAAAATAATTCGATTTACACATTAGTAAAGAGCATTGCTATTGATCTAGTTAAAGCGGTAATTTTATTAAGAGTAATTATCATCATGTTAATTTTCTAGTTGCCAATAATTTATGCCCCGATCGCCCAAGCTAAAATTTGACCGAGGAACTCTACTCTTACACCCGCCACCAAAAGGCAAAGCCTGGTTAGACTATGCGACGTGGGATGATCGGGTTGAGAAGTTTCGCATTCCTGCGATTTACTATCGTTCTCTAGTTGAGGCACTTCAGGCGGATGATAAAAATATTATTGATGAAGCTAGAGAGTTTTATAGCCTCGAATTAAAATCGAAATCTCACTTTGAACCATATCCCCACCAGGCGGAAGCTTTACAGGCTTGGAAACAGTCAGGTAGAAAAGGAGTGGTTGTTTTACCTACCGCAGCAGGGAAAACCTATTTAGCTCAGTTGGCAATGGAGGCTACTCCTCGCACTACCTTAATTGTCGTGCCCACTCTAGACTTAATGCACCAGTGGTATGCTCAGATTGAAACAAACTTTCCCGATACGGAAGTGGGATTATTGGGTGGCGGTTCGCGAGATCGCACGCCAATCTTGATTGCTACCTATAACAGTGCTGCTATCCACGCTGAGACTCTTGGCAATCGCTATGCTCTCCAGATTTTTGATGAGTGTCACCATTTACCCACCGACTTTTTTAAGGTAATTGCTGAATATGCGATCGCTCCCTATCGTTTGGGCTTAACTGCAACTCCCGAACGCAGCGATGGTAGTCATCGAGATTTAGATACTCTGATCGGTAAAATTATCTATCGTAAAACTCCTGAAGAACTGTCTGGAAGAGCTTTAGCCGAACATAAAATAGTCCAGATGCGGGTCAAATTATCTGAACAGGAACAGCTTAAATATGAAGAGGCGATCGCTGTTCGTCGCAAATTCCTCCGGGAGTCAAATATTTCTCTTGGTAGCCTCGAAGGCTGGCAGCTTTTTGTGCGAGCAAGTGCCCGATCTCCCCAGGGTAGAAAAGCAATGTTGGCTCATCGTCAAGCAAAAGAGATTGCTTTGGGAACAGATGCTAAATTACGAGTTTTAATCGATCTGATTGAAAAACATCAAGCAGAACGCATCCTGATCTTTACCAACGATAATGCTACTGTTTACCGCATTTCCCAACAGTTTTTAATTCCCGCCATAACTTATCAAACTCCAGTTAAAGAGCGCCATGATATTTTGACTCGCTTCAAATTAGGAGAATATAAAACCCTGGTAGCGTCTCACGTGCTGAATGAGGGTGTAGACGTTCCCGATGCGAGGATTGCTATTATTCTCTCGGGAACAGGCTCCGTTAGGGAATATGTTCAGCGTTTGGGTCGAGTCTTACGCAAGGGCAATACCAGCAAGAAACAGGCAATTCTCTACGAAGTAGTTACAGAAAACACCAGTGAAGAAAGGACTTCAGAACGCCGTCGGGAGGGGCAGAATTCTGAGTCGTCCCAACATCGACAATTAAAATTGATTCCTAACAAGCCAAAACCAATTAAAAAACGAGATCTGAAAGCTGCCGAAGAGTCAAATCCTTGGGATGAGGAACAGTGAACATTGGCGACAGGTTAATACTTTGCATTCAAAGTAGATCGCATTCAGATAGTGGATAGTTAGGTGGTAAGACTAAATATTACTTACTTTTTCGGCGAGAATAGCAGCACAGGAAACCAGCTACTCCGCATGACATCATTGGCAAAACTACGAACAGTCCACTGCAACAGATTGTTACGATAGTCCGTGGCGATCGCGATCGCGCTAATATCAAAATCTAAGGCAGCAGCAGTAATTTCTTTTAAGGGATCGCCCTGCTTGACTAGGGTATTAACCTCAA
>JBCBEA010000371.1:0-4732 GCA_038529195.1 Cyanobacteria bacterium J06600_6 | reverse complement strand
TATCACAAACACCGGATACAGGTCTGTATTTCTTACTAGCCACCAAGATCATTTTCTTTTGGAAGAGAAAGGTGTTATTGACTTTGTTCGAGACTGGATTGATCTTGAGGGGCAATCCAAAGAATGGAAAGCTTATGTTGAAGCCTCCAAGCAATACAGTTTATTTTAAACTCTTGATCATTCATTCGCTTCCCTATGGTCAGAAGGCGAACGATAGACCACCTTTTTTTCAAAGTGGCAGGTATTGCTCCCCCCCTACTCTCTTCTCAAATTGCTATCTTCATGTCTTAAACTAATTCATCCACTGTATCAACGTGTCCGACTTAGAAGCAAATATCAAAGTCATCCTCAACGCCGAGTCCGTTTCATCCTTGATGATGAAGCTGGCGGAGCTATTGAGAGAAAAACACGGGGAAACAGAAAAGAAGTGGATCGACAGCAAGGAAGCTATGGCACTTCTAAGCGTCAGTAAGAATACCTTGCAGAAGCTTCGTGACAATCGGGCTATACGAGTATCGAAACCGCCCGATATAGATAAGTTCTACTATGACCGCGACTCCATTCTTGCTTATTTGGATCAACACGCCGTAAATCCTGACTGATGGAAAAGGATCAACAAATGTTAGATGGCTTTAATGATGGCTATACTATTCAAAAGCATGAGCCCGAAATTGCCAAGCAAATGCTCTCCAGCTTAGCTGATACTGATGCCCCCTACTCCAAAGGGTTTCATGCCGGAGCGAAAGAATATCAAATGGAAGCTGATCTGGATAAGGCGAAGCAATTTCCGGGTATTGATAGGTACCCAGGCTACGAGCCTTCACAAAGGGAGCCGAAAAAAGACCAGGGCATGGATATAGACAAGTAGGTTTAATTGACTGAAATCCGGTTCTCCCTGCCCTCCTCTGATTTACTTCGATGAGAAAAGTTTTTTGAAAACAGACGCTGAGCGTAGTTCAGATACTTCATCTTCTTTCGCTTTTAGCTTTGCTTCCAGCTCTCCTATTTTTTGTTTGTTCCGTTTATGGCGTTTGGCATACTGCCCTACTCGGCGCTCTGCTTCTTCCCTTTTGACCTGGACCTTAATTTTACTTCTTTCAATAGCAGCCAAGTTCTTGGTGTGTTGGGTTTGGTCAGTGAGCAATTTCCCAATCGGCTCACCGATGGACAGGGCGCGATCCAATTGCTCCTGGAGTTTTTCTTTATCACTAATGAGATGTTCCCGCTCACTGCTTAATTGCTCAATGATTTGCTGTGCACTGCTCAGCTTTTCTTGTGCAATGAGCAAGTCGAATTGCACAGACTTCTTTGTGAAAGCGTGTGCAGATTGCACATCGTTGCTCACTTCTTTGTGTGCATCATGCTCCTTCTTCATGTTACCTCGGACAACCTCAAGACCATAAACGCGCTCTAATTCAGAAACGTCAATCTTCTCGTTTCCTTCTTCATCTTTGGTAATGCTGATACGTTTCTCTGGAATGTGATTGTAAAACGTTCGTCTCGACACACCTGCTAGCTCTGCTGCTTTCGTCTTTGTGACCAACATTTGTTTCCTCCGTAAAATGGACTGTGAAGTCGTGTGCAATTACACACCGTACTTCACAGTGTAATCCAAAACGAATAAAATTCAAGGCTGGAATCGACTGTGCAATTGCAAGTTCAGTGTATAATTACACGCGTGTAATGTGCAAATTGCGCGTAAACCCAGTGTGCATTGCCGTGTAATTATACGTGTAATACACATGGGTATTGCGCGTGCAAAATCGCTTGTTCACATACCCTGTGCGCCTTCTATTTATTGTCTGGTAGATATTACCGAGATTTTCAGGTTGCACACGCTCAATTTTTCATGTGTGCAATATTGTGGATAAATGCACAGTGTGTTAGTGTGTAGTCTCCAGTAGCCGAATCGTGGCTGCTAAAAATGTCCATTCGCAACTCAAAGGAGGATAGCCAGGTCGTAGATATTCCAGAATAGAAAAAACCGCAGTTGGCGCTGCGGCTTTTCAAGAATAAGGTCGGTGCCTGATCAATTAACTATCCTCATGTTACCGACTAGCGAATCGGAATGCAAGTCTAATTTGATGCTGCAAACCCTTTTTTTGTGCTTATTCACAAGGAATATCTATGTGGGCTCAACAGACTTATGAATACATTCATTCTGTCCCAAAGAAGAGCAGGGGGCTTTGCACCGCTCGGTATGACAGCACCTATGCTTCGTTTACTGCCACAAAGCATCGAAGCAGATATATCAAAACCGCCCCGAAAACAGTTGGAAGCGCCTGCCGATCAGAATCGCTTTGTCAAACCTATCCGGCAGTGTTTCATCAAAAACCCAAGACTGATGCCGATGACACGCATCATGCTTACACTAATTTCTGGATGGGCAGGGGATGGACGACCTATTGAAACGACAATCGGTATTGTTGCAAAGCACTTAGGCAAATCACGCCGACAAGTTTTTCGCTATCTCAAAGATGCCGTGGAGGAGGGGTATCTCTTTTACTCACGGACGAAAAATCGGAAAGGGATGTATACGGGGGTAAAACTTCGCTTGAACCTCAGTGCCATTCGGTATTTCCCAGGTCGCACAAATTCTCAGAATGCACCTGAAAGTAGCAGAATTCAGGATGTGACTCCCAGGGCAGACACTAATAGTAAATATTTATTAAATACTAATGAAGATGATGAACTGTGGACAAAACTTATCCAGTTCGGAGGAAAACTTGGGTATTTCGAAAAGGATAGCGATCAAACGGATACAACTTAGTGGTTTTAGCGCCAAAATAGGGTTCTAAGAAGGTTTTGCTGTATCCGCCTAGACCATCCATACTGATGAAAATAAAAGGACGTGGACAAACCTGTGTCACTCGAAGGCCACACTTGTAAATGGCAGAACAGGGTATTAAGATAAAAACTAAGGGGAAAGAGCATTATGAATGCAAACCAAGCTAAAAAAATTGACCTGCCAGATTTACTCGCAAAACTAGGCTTCAATCCTATAAAGACTACCAAAGGGGGCAGGGAGGTCTGGTATCGCTCTCCATTTCGTAACGAAAATACCGCTTCCTTTCACACCTCCTTTCTTGGCGGAAAATGGATATGGAAAGACTTTGGTGATGAAGGAGGCAATGTGATTGACTTTGTGATGCGTTATCAGAATGTCGATTTCACAGCAGCTTTGGCTTTCTTGCGAGATATATACCAAGGCAGTCTCTTTGATACAACGAATAAGACAGGCACGAAACGACCTTTACCTTTCCAACCGCAAGACACCCTTGAACCCATCGAACGGGAGCTGAAGTTTTTAGCGGCTTATCCCATCAAACGGCAGGTGATCTTCAATTATCTCAAATCCATGCGCGGTATTCCAACCGAACTTGCACGGCAGTATCTGCAAGAGGTGAGCTATAAGAATAAGCGAAGCGGCAAGACTTTCTTTGCCATTGGTATGCAGAACGAAAGCGGAGGGTATGAAATCCGTTCCGCTTCGGATCGCTATAAATTCAAATCGGCTTTAATCCACCGAGACCTAAGCCTTATTCCTAGACGAGCAGGGGAAGGAAGCAATGCTAGCGTTCACATCTTTGAAGGGATGACTGACTTTCTATCACTGCTTGTTCTTAGAGGCACTGATCAGCTTGATGAAGATGCCATCATTATGCACTCGGTCTCCACGTACAACAAAACGCTCCAGACCATTCGGAGGAGGGGGTATTCAACAATCCTGACCTATTTTGATAACGACAAAACAGGCAGACAATACACCGATAAACTTCAGACCGACCTTTCTACTCTTGATGTTTACCCTCAGAACCAAACCTTCCTACAACACAAAGACCTCAACGAAGAATTGGTGGCTCGCAGGCAATCATCTCTGCCGGGGCTATCCTTGTGAAAGAAATCTGGACAATTTGGTTGCACTACTTTTCCATCGCTAATTATCGCAGAAGGAAGAAGTTCGGTTTATTGGTCTTATCCAAGAATGAAATTCCCCCTTTCGCTTGGTTTTCTAACTTTTCAGGTCTGTCATACTTCAATAGAATAGATCAAAGGCAATCCCATTGGGGTAAAGTCGTGCAAGCACTCCATTGCTCTTTGACAATACTATTCATGCATGACGGATCGACCTTGTCAGTAACCCAAACAAAGGAGAAATTATCATGTCTGACAAATCACAAAACAAACCAGCTCTTTACATCCATGCTAAGGTATCAGACGGTCGGGAAACCCGCATAGGTTCTCGTATCGGCGTTGCTTTCCATCACAAAGATGGAGTCGGCTTAAACATCTTTCTGGATGCGCAGCCTCTTCCATTGAATGGTCGTATTGAATTGATTGGTTTACCTCCTAAAGAAGGGAGTTAATTCAAAAAAGAGAATCCGATAAAGGTTATTTCCCTATCGGATTCTCTAAGTTTGTGAGGAGTCTTTGCAAAAATCTACTCTCCTTGTCGAAGTATCTCTGCATCATCAATGATCGTACCACTGTCAGCTAAAGCGCTAACACCGTGTTCAATAACATCGTCAGCAAGAGAAAGGCCACCCGTTAAGATAATAGCAGCACTAGTTCCAACTACAACTGCTAAACCTTCATCCTCAGTAACAGCATTCACTACTGACTTGACTCCTTGTTTGATTAAATATCCGATGCCAAGCATATTGTTGTGGTTTAAATCGGTTAAAAGAATAAAGTCTATTGCTTGTTTCCGTATGTTTTTTCAATAGACTTT
>JBCBEA010000370.1:0-4768 GCA_038529195.1 Cyanobacteria bacterium J06600_6 | reverse complement strand
AGCTGTTGTGAGGTAAGCCACTGATTGTTATCTACTAAATCTCGCTGTAGAAATGCTAACAACACATAGCCACTGCCATAGAGTACACAGCCAATTTTGAAGAAGAATAAAAATACAGTTCCCCAGGTAAGAGATACGGCCGTCGTTGCGCCCTCCGTCTGAGCCAAAATACTTGAAAATGGCAGTAAAAATATACCTCTACTGCCTGTAGACCGATTCTGCCAGTTTTTAACCAGCATGATGATAATTCCTAATAACAACAAGATTAGGACTTCGTTGAATTTAGCGAAATAAGCAGCGATCGCAAGAACTCCCGCAATCCCTGTCGGGATATCCTTAACAGCCTTTCTGCCCAGCTTCCAGACTGCTCGAAGAACGATGGCGATAATGACTGGCTTGATGCCGTATAGCAGCCAAGCAAATTGGGGAACAGTTTGAGTACGGACATAAAGCACTGCCAGTAACCAGACCAACACCATCGCGGGAAAGATAAAGCAACTTCCTGCGACAAACAAGCCGATCCAACCTCTTTGTTCGTAGCCGATATGAATCGCCAATTCAGTAGAGTTAGGACCAGGGAGTAAACTTGTAACGCCCATCAGATCGAGCAATTTTTCCCGCTTCATCCAGCCTCGCCGTTGAACTATTTCATCATCCATCATGGCGATATGGGCAGCAGGACCTCCGAATGCGATCGCACCCAGGCGAAAGAAAACCTGAGCTAACTCTTTTAGTTCTGGTCTGGCGGATTCGTTATCTACTTCCATTATCTATTAGTAGTTACAGCATGATTGAATCGAATATTTAGACTGGGACAGCTAGTTGATAGCTAAAACTCCAGCCGTGCTGTTTAAAGCCCAGATCTAGATAGAATTTATGAGCGCGATCGCGTTTTTTATTTGAAGAAAGAGTAACTTTATAACAGCCAGCCTCCGCACTAATTTCTAAAGCCTTTTGCACCATTTGCTTGCCATAGCCTTTGTTTCTAAAATTAGACAAAATAGTCACAGAATCGAGAATTGCTGATTTATGGAAACTAGGGTGCATCATAGTTGGCATAAATAATAAGCTAAAAGTGCCGATCGATTTGTTTTCTAGATAGGCTAGATAAATGTAGTAATTAGGAACTTCCTGGATTTGCTGCCAAACTTTGGTTATTTCAGATTCAGACATCAAGGGTTTGTCGTTCATGTCTGCATACAAATTATTTAAAACCAATAAATCTTGTTCTGTAGCAAGAATAAACTCCAAAGTGTCCATACATTTATAATTAATTATTTGCGATTGCTTTCTTGATGAGCGTTCCCTTGCGCCTGACGTCGGCGCGGGGTCTCATCGCTGTCTTTAATAAGGGAATAAAATACTTAAGATTGGGAGTTGTTTTATCCTTAATTTTTGCCAAATCGTCCCAAATTCTTAACTTAACTGCATCCTTTGCATAAGGCTGTTCAATAAACTCTTTTGCCTCTACTGCTGAGAAAATACCGCCCTGCAATTCCAGACTAGTTTTAGAAGCGGGAGATAAGCTAGTCCAATAATCTCGATCTAATGCACAGAGATATCTTTTTGCGTTGACGTGCATTCTGATGGGTTCGGTGACCGCATCGCCAAATATAGTATTAAGATACCCTAAAGCGCGATATTCATGGCGATCATCGATACCCCTTTCCGCTGCATCTTCTCCTAAATTGTGAACTAAATGACCAAAATCATGCAGTAATGACGCGGTAATTAGTTCGGGAGTAGAATTATCAGTTTTGGCTAGAGTCGCACATTGCAAAGCATGCTCTAATTGGCTTACTGCTTCTGTACCGTACTGTGCATATCCTTTGGTTGATAATACTTCAAAAATTGATTCCAGACGAGTATCTTGTAACCTATTCATATTTTTTTATTGATGCGTGAACCACTGATTATCTTAGAACTGATATAGTACTCAGCAGTTTAATTTTAGATTATCAAAAGGTTAATTATTTTCATAATAATATCTTAAATATATCTCAAAAATTCAATAATAATATCTTAAATAAAAGATAAATTAAAGTTTCTTTTTAGCTGATAAGTTGCCAGATGAAGCAATGCGTATACAAAAAATTTGTGCGATTTATCAATGAAACTTAAAACAAGTATTTTGCAAGAAAAATCTAAAATTTGTAGCTATCTTCTCGGAGCTACAGTTCTATAATGAAGCAAGATTTAATGCTTCAAGATTTAATCTCTGTACCGACAGGTTGCCTAGAAATAAAAAGTCTTTCTAATAACAGTAGATTAAATTACAAATTAATTAAATTTTCTTTAGTTATTCCAACCTATAATGAAAGCCCAAATATTGAGCAGTTAATTCAAACTTTGATAGGTGTTTTAGATCGAATAGCGCCAGATCGGTATGAATTAATTGTTGTTGATGATGATAGCCCCGATCGCACTTGGAAATTAGCTCTGGAATTAAGCTATAAATATCCCCAATTAAAGGTAATACGACGAACATCAGAGAAAGGATTGGCAACAGCAGTAATTAGAGGCTGGCAAGCTGCACGCGGAGACATTTTGGGGGTAATTGATGGAGATTTGCAACACCCTCCTAAAATACTCATTAAGCTCTTTCAAGAAATTGAGAAGGGAGCAGATATAGCGATCGCCAGTCGTAACGTAAAAGAAGGCGGTGTTAGCGAGTGGAGTCTTGTGCGTCGTTTTTTGTCGAGGGGCGCACAAATGCTGGGATTAATAGTTTTACCCGATGTGATTGGAAAAATTAGCGATCCGATGAGTGGTTATTTTATGGTGCGCCGAGACGTATTATTAGGGGCAATTTTTAAACCATTGGGCTACAAGATTCTAGTTGAGGTTATGGCTAGAGGAAAGATTCGCTGGATTGGAGAAGTGGGCTATATTTTTCAAGAAAGAAAGACTGGTGAGAGCAAAGTTACACCCCAACAGTATTGGGAATATATTTTGCATCTAGTTCGTTTAAGACTCAATTTGTGGCAGGTTAAACGCTTTATCCGTTTTGGTATTTCGGGTTTTAGCGGCGTTTTTGTTAACTTAGCAGTTCTATATTTATTGCGAGAATTTGTAGATCTGGGGTTGACTCGTAGTGCGATGATTGCAGGAGAAATTGCGATCGCCAATAACTTTTTTTGGAACGATCGCTGGACTTTTAAAGATATATCAGCTCGACAGAAAAGCAATAGGCAAAAGCTCAGAAGATTTATTAAATTCAATCTAATTTGTCTGTCAGGATTGATTCTAAATGTTTTAAT
Source organism: Cyanobacteria bacterium J06600_6 (assembly GCA_038529195.1). Classification (GTDB taxonomy): domain Bacteria; phylum Cyanobacteriota; class Cyanobacteriia; order Cyanobacteriales; family Xenococcaceae; genus Waterburya. The sequence continues at coordinate 1,508 of JBCBEA010000370.1, read as the reverse complement.
ACTTAATGCTTTTTACAACCTGCTCAATATCAATGAATATATTGCTAATATTATGGCGATCGCCTTAGTTACCTTTTGGAATTTTTGGTTTAACCTCAAACTTAACTGGAATGCGAGTAGCCAGTAAAGATTTATGACGGCTGACAGACGATGGGTTATGGTTTTCATAATTCATAACCCAAACTCAGATTATGTAGAAGTTATTGTCAACTGTTCATTTTCCACTGCCCATTGTTGATCGATTTCTTCTTGCCAGATATTAATCAAATTTTGAACGCTATTATCCCAACTATATTCTTTGACAGTAAGTTTGCCTTGTTGTCCCATTTGCTGTCTTAACTCAGCGTTTTCTACCAATACTTTTAATTTATCAATAAAATCAAGGCGATCGCCAGGAGTATAAAGAAAACCGTTTTTACCACTGTTAATATTTTCTACCACGCCTCCAGAATTAGGGGCAATGACAGGAATACCTGCTGCAAAAGCTTCAAGAATAGTTAAACCTCTAGTTTCTTTCTCTGAAGTAGTAACGTGCAGATCGCAGTTAGTTAATAATGCAGGAACATTCTCTGGAGAGACCCTGCCTAACAGATGAACATGAGGGGCTAATTTAGTTAATTGAGCAGCTATTTTTTCGCTCATAGGACCATCTCCTGCGACAATAATAGCTACTTTGGTTAAATCTATTTGTGATGATAGGTGAGCAAAGGCAGTAAGGGTGAAATTCCAACCTTTGTCGGGGTATAAACGCCCGAGAAAAATTACTTTAACTAAATTATCTATCTGCTCTATGCCATAGTTAGATTGCCAAAAGCTGGGTTGGGGAGAACTACTTTTAAAACCCGCAGCATCGAAGCCGAGTAAATTACTGTGTCGAGTATTATTAATTCCCAGCTCTTTTATTTTAATATGAGTAACCTTGCTAGAAACTAAAGTTAAATCATAGGAGTTGTACACCCATACTATTAGTTTTTTCAGCAAATATTTTACAGCAGCAAAAATAGGTAAGGGAAGAGGAAAATAGTCACCGAGATAGTCCAAAAAGTTAGTGCGAAAAAAACATACGCAAGGAATACCAGCTTGTTTGGCATAACCGACTCCTGCTAGTCGCCAAAAACCGACATAAAGTCTTTCTGGTTCATCTACATGAATAATATCTGGTTTAAACTCTCGCAGTTCTTCGATCACTGTTTGATATGAACCTCGATTAACATTTGGTTCGTAATCTAAACCAACAAAAGAATCGCTATTCAAATTGATGACTTTTACCCCAGGCAAAATATCTCCTGTATAGTCTCTCCAGTTGGGATAGGTGCTTTCTAAGCTACTGTAATCTGGACAAAATAATCTAACTTCATGTCCCCACTGACTTAAGATTCTTAATCTTTGTAGTCCACTAACGGTTACGCCATCAATAATAGGTAAAAAACAAGATGTAATAATGGCAATCTTCATTATGGAACTTTATTAATTTTTTAAATACAGACACTACATAAAATAAAGAATAC
>JBCBEA010000369.1:0-4781 GCA_038529195.1 Cyanobacteria bacterium J06600_6 | reverse complement strand
ACATAAAATTACTAGGGCTATTTTTTTGTATCACATGGCTTCATACCCCTGAGTGCCTCGCTTTGCCTCAACCAGAAGACCTTCCAGAAGAAATCCTGCGTACAGAAATTATTCTTCAGGGGCGATCGCCTATTGATGGCAAACCTTTATCGGCGCAAGAATACGAACAGCTACAGGCAGAACTGAGAGAGTCTGCTTTTGATCCTGAAGTTGATGCAGATATCCAGCAGCTTATTCTTTTGCTACAGATTAGAAAACTATTTAAAACTATAATTCCTTTCTATTAGTGTATTTTAGCTAAAAATCAATAATTAATTTGTATTATGCTTAAAAATAGTTAAAGTATTCATACAAACGCCTTAACAAAAAAGCAAATTTAATTTTCTGGCTGGCCTAATTTGGTGCCAGTTCAGTATCTTTTTTAACAAATCGACCAATTATATAAACCAGGATATTGATACTTTGATGTCTTCTACCATTGCTCCAGAACAAGTCAATCAGATCGTTCATAACCTTCATCACAATCCTTTTGAAGTATTAGGTCGCCACCCTTACGAACAAAATGGGAAGGTTCAAAGCTGGGTGATTCGAGCCTATCTTCCCGATGCGTCTGCTGCGTGGGTTGTTTGTCCCGAAGATAGAACTGAGTATCCGATGCAGTCGATGCATAACCCTCACTTTTTTGTTTGTGTAGTCAAAGATCCTGACTTTTCTAACTATCAACTGCGGATCAGGGAAGGAGAGAATGAGAGAGTTATCCAAGATCCCTATGCTTTCGATTCACCGAAGCTGACCGATTTAGATATCCATTTGTTTGCAGAGGGTAATCATCATCGTATTTACGAAAAATTAGGAGCGCATGCGACCCAAATTGATGGTATCACAGGAGTCTATTTTGCTCTTTGGGCTCCCAATGCGCGGAATGTATCTGTATTAGGAGATTTCAATAGCTGGGATGGTCGGAAGCATCAAATGCGCAAAGGGAGCAGCGGTATTTGGGAGTTGTTTGTTCCCGAAATAACTTACGGCGCTGCCTATAAATATGAGGTCAAAAACTGGGAAGGACATATTTATGAAAAGTCAGACCCCTATGGTTTTCAACAGGAAGTTAGACCCAAAACTGCCTCGATTGTGGCAGATATTGATAGCTATGAATGGAACGATGCAGATTGGATGGAGGAACGTCGTAACAGCGCACCTTTAGATAAGCCTATTTCCGTTTACGAGCTGCATTTAGGATCTTGGATGCATGGTTCTGTGGACGAACCCCCACAATTATTGTCAGGGACAGGAGAATCAGTAGTTGTTTCTGAGTGGAAGCAGGAGGCTCGTTTTCTTAGCTATTTTGAGCTAGTAGATAAGCTCATTCCCTATGTTAAAGAGTTGGGTTATACCCACATAGAAGTATTGCCTGTTGCTGAACATCCTTTCGATGGCTCATGGGGATATCAGGTCACTGGTTATTATGCTCCTACTTCTCGCTTTGGCAACCCCGAAGACTTTATGTACTTTGTCGATCAGTGCCACGCTAACGGTATTGGCGTAATTGTTGATTGGGTTCCTGGTCACTTTCCCAAGGATGGTCATGGTTTAGCCTTCTTTGACGGTACACACCTCTACGAACATGGCGATCCTCGCAAGGGAGAACATAAAGAGTGGGGAACTTTGGTTTTCAACTATAGCCGTAACGAAGTTCGTAATTTCTTAGTTGCTAACGCACTCTTCTGGTTTGACAAATACCATATCGACGGTATTCGAGTTGATGCCGTTGCCTCGATGCTATATCTCAACTACTGTCGTAAAGACGGTGAGTGGATTGCGAACGAGTATGGTGGCTGTGAAAATATCGAAGCTGCGGACTTCTTACGTCAGGTAAACAGTCTGTTATTTAGCTACTATCCTGGTGTACTTTCAATTGCCGAAGAATCAACTTCTTGGCCGATGGTTTCTTGGCCTACCTACACTGGTGGTTTAGGCTTCAACATGAAGTGGAATATGGGCTGGATGCACGATATGTTGGACTATTTCAACATGGATCCCTGGTTTAGACAGTTCCACCAGAACAACCTTACCTTCAGTATGTGGTATCACCATAGCGAGAACTACATGCTGGCTCTGTCTCACGACGAGATTGTACACGGCAAGAGTAACATCATTGGCAAGATGCCTGGAGATGAATGGCAAAAATTTGCCAACGTACGCTGTTTATTTGGCTATATGTTTGCTCATCCTGGCAAGAAAACCATGTTTATGAGTATGGAATTTGCTCAGTGGAGTGAGTGGAATGTTTGGACAGATTTAGAATGGGATCTGCTGCAATATCACCACCACAAAACTCTTAAACAGTTCTTTAGTGACCTCAACGGCATGTATAAAAGCGAACCTGCTCTTTATAGTCAGGACTTTGAAGAAGAAGGTTTTCAGTGGATTGACTGTAGCGATAATCGCCATAGCGTTGTGGCATTCGTCCGTCGTGCGAAAAACTCCAGCGAGTTCGTAGTCGCAGTCTGTAACTTTACTCCCCAACCTCACAGCCACTATCGGATTGGGGTACCCGAAAAAGGCTTTTATACCGAAGTCTTTAACAGCGATGCGAGCAAGTACGGTGGTAGCAATATGGGTAACTATGGTGGCAAGTGGACTGATGACTGGTCTTTCCACGGTATGTCTTACTCCTTAGATCTTTGTTTACCTCCTTTAGGTGTCCTAATTCTCAAGATTGATCGCCAGAAAACTCAGGCAGCTTTAAGCGGTAATTAATTTATCAATTGGTGGGCAAACAGTGTTTGAGAAATCAAGCTTGATGCTGGTTTACTGTTTTGCTCACCCTACCTAGATTTTCACTAAATAAGCTAGAGCGATCGCCATGCCAATATTGCATCACTAAGATTAATGAGGTGAAAAAAGCTACAATTTATTTACAGTGGTTAATTTTCAAGTAACCAAACCTCTAGCTAAATTTTTGTAGTGGATAATTCCGTTAATTTCGATTCAATAGACTCAGCTTTGGCTGATATTAAAGCTGGTCGCTCCATTATCGTTGTTGATGATGAAAACCGAGAAAATGAGGGCGATTTGATCTGTGCAGCCCAGTTTGCCACACCCAGCATGATTAATTTTATGGCAGTTGAGGCTAGAGGCTTAATCTGTCTAGCAATGACGGGCGATCGCCTGGATGCTTTGGATCTACCACTGATGGTGAGCAAGAACACCGATAGTAATCAGACTGCTTTTACCGTTAGCATTGATGCCTCTCCTAAGTTAGGTGTAACGACAGGTATCTCAGCGGACGATCGCGCGCGAACAATTCAGGTAGCAATTAACCCCGCCAGTATTCCTGATGATTTGGTACGCCCAGGTCATATTTTTCCCCTCCGCGCTAGGATTGGAGGAGTTTTAAAAAGAGCGGGACATACGGAAGCGGGAGTAGACTTGGCTCGCTTGGCAGGACTATATCCTGCTGGTGTAATTTGCGAAATTCAAAATCCCGATGGTTCAATGGCACGACTACCGCAGTTGGTAGAATATGCCAAGGAACACGACCTAAAGTTAATTAGCATCGCCGATTTGATCAGCTATCGTCTCAAGCACGATCGCTTTGTTTATCGTGAGACGGTATGTGAGTTTCCCAGCCAGTTCGGCGATTTTCAAATCTATGCCTACCGCAATGCTCTCGATAATACGGAACATCTGGCGATCGTTAAGGGAGACCCTAGCGAACTCGCTAATAATCCCGCAATGGTACGGATGCACTCTGAATGTCTGACGGGAGATTCTCTGGGTTCAATGCGCTGTGATTGTCGAATGCAGCTTCAGGCAGCTTTAAAGATGATTGAGGCTCACGGTTTGGGAGTAGTCGTATATTTGCGCCAGGAAGGTAGAGGCATTGGTTTGGTTAATAAGCTCAAAGCCTATACTCTACAAGACATGGGCTTAGATACGGTAGAAGCAAATGAGCGCTTAGGATTCCCTGCCGATCTACGGGATTATGGCATGGGAGCGCAGATTCTCAATGACTTGAGTGTCAAGCAAATCCGCCTGATTACGAATAACCCCCGCAAAATTGCTGGCTTGAAAGGTTACGGTCTAGAAATAGTCGATCGCCTGCCTTTACTGATCGAAGCTACAGACTACAACTCTCAATACCTCGCAACAAAAGCTCAAAAGCTGGGTCATTTACTGCTGCAAACATATTTAGTCACTGTGGCAATTTCATGGCAAACGGGCACGATTTCTCCCGAAGCTCAGTTCGACAAATTCGACAAAATTCGCTACCTAGCCAAAACCCATGACTTTTTGGTTCAGGAAGAAGCTCGACCGATTGCGATCGCCCTTTTTACCAATTCTCAACTAATTTTTCATCTGGGTTTTGATCAGCCCAATTTAGCTGATCCTAGCTGGTACAAGGACTGTAATCATCCTTATCTATTGGGAATCTTAAAAATCATTGATGAGCTATCAGGCTGGCAGGACATCGGTCGTCTAGAGTTTTTGATTGCTCCTGGTGACGATCCAATGTCTAGTTTACAAATCAATCTCGACCGTCAACAATATTCTCTCCAAACAAAACCATCAGAACTATGTGAGAAGATTGCTAGTCAGATAGTTTATAGTTTCAGCAGGTAAATTTGCTCCTATGAGCAGCAAGACATTTAATTAGAAAATTAAGCATCAAATAACTGCTAATTTCTAGCTGTGAATGTTTTTCAATGCAAATATTTACGAGGGATCCTTTCTTACAGCAAGTAATTAAGTATTTCATATTAGGTCATTGCTGTAAG
>JBCBEA010000368.1:0-4785 GCA_038529195.1 Cyanobacteria bacterium J06600_6 | reverse complement strand
GTACAAATATTATTTTGTGGGGAGAACGAAAAGTTAACTAAAAATATTTAACTAGTTAAAATTAATGGGAAATTGCTAACAATTTTACCGTTTTCTCAGGCATGAACGTAATACATGAAAAAGCAGATCTTCTAAAATCTAGCGATCGCTAATTCTTGCCGATAGATTTGGGAAAATTAAAGACAAAGCTAAAATTGAAGAGCTTGATATTAGCGATTATCAGCACTTGATGCTAAATTCACGATGTCGGCAAAAATTCAACTATAGGAAGTCGTTATGGTTAGCCAAATTTCTCATTCAGCAGTAGACTCTTCAGAATCTGAAAATGACCTACTAGAAGATAATTCAAGCCATCAAGAAGTAATCGAGACTGTAATTTCTAGCCTTGACCAAGAAAACACCGCCATGGTGAGCCACACAGATGAAGGCAGCATCTGGAAATTTACCTACGGTAGTGTTGAAGTTTTTGTTCAGCTCACCGGTGAGAGTGACGAAGATCTTCTAACTGTCTGGTCGAGTTTGCTACAGCTTCCGGCTGATGATGAACCAGGATTAATGCGTCGTTTGTTAGAAATGAATTGGACAGGTACTTTTGAAACTTGTTTTAGTCTCTATGACAATAAAGTGATGATATCTGCCCAGCGTACCGTGGCAGACATGTATCCTGGTGAAATCTCTCGTTTGATTACTCTCGTTGCTAATCTGGCAGATGATAACGACGATCTTCTTAAACAAGAGTTCGGCGGTTTGTAATCTCGGCAAGTAACAAAGCAGTGATGTTGGGTTACCCTACTATTTTGATTTAACTTGTCGATCAAATAGATTTTTGGCAGTAATCCAACCCGTCCAAATAGACTTTAGAATAAGTGCCATATATTACCTGTGGTAAAGCATGAATTCATCGTGGCGTTATATCCCGCCGATTGAAGCATCTGGAGCGATGCAAATGGCGATAGATCGCTATTTGTTAGAGCAGCATCGTCAGGAAAAGTCTCCTCCTGTTCTGCGCTTCTATACTTGGCAGCCCGCAACAATTTCTCTGGGCTATCATCAAAAAGATTATCCTCCTGACTGGCACGATCTAACCTGGCAAGGCAAACCCCTAGCAATCGTCCGACGTCCCACAGGAGGCAGAGCTGTACTGCATCAGGGAGATCTTACCTATGGAATTATCACCTCAATTCCTCCTGGTAAAAGGCTAGAAGTATATAAGCAAATATGCCAATTCTTAATTAGGGGATGGCGATCGCTAGGGGTAAATTTAGACTACGGCACCGCCACCAAAGAATATATTCAACAGCAGAATTGTTTTGCCACAGCCACTGGGGCAGATTTAGTTACCGATGCCGGCATAAAAGTCATTGGTAGTGCCCAGCTACGACGAGGAAAAACCGTACTACAGCATGGTTCGATGATCCTCAATACCGATCGGCAAATCTATCGACAGGTGTTTAAAACAGACCTAGAGCAAACTCTAAGTCAGGAAATCCTTAAGCAAAAAGATCGGTCAACCACATACTCTCAAAGCGATCTGGCTGGTAAAATAATAGAAAGCATGGTTCAGGCTGCGATCGCAATTTTTAAGATTGATTTAGTAGAGCAACCTTTGTCTACCACGGAATGGCAAGATATTGCCAACCTGGAAAGTGATTTCTCTTTGTTGAGATACTAAGATTATTAAAGTTAATTAAACCAATACAGATATTATGAGCATAGTTAGTCAAGTCATTCTCAAAGCAGATGACGAACTGCGCTACCCCAGTAGCGGTGAACTAGAAGGCATTAAAAACTTTTTAACTACTGGCGAAAAGCGCGTGCGGATTGCCGAAACTCTCGGAAACAACGAAAAGAAAATTGTTGACCAAGCAAGTAAAGCTTTATTTAAAATGCACCCCGAATATCGTTCTGCCGGGGGCAATGCTGCAAGTCAAAAGCAATATAATCAGTGTCTTAGAGACTTTGGCTGGTATCTTCGCCTAGTGACTTATGGTGTCATGGCGGGAGACAAAGATCCGATTGAAAAATCTGGTCTAATTGGCGTGAAGGAGATGTATAACTCTCTGCTAGTACCCGTTCCTGGCATGATTGATGCTATCCGCTGTTTGAAAGATGCATCAGTAGACCTACTCAGCAAAGAAGATGCTACAGAAGCATCGCTATATTTTGACTACATTATTCAGAGTATGGCTTAGGTCTAATCAGCTAAATCAGGTTCTAACTAATCAACCTCAATCTAATTGGGATTAATATAGGTAACTGAGTCTAGATTTAGGGCGATCTTCGTAGATAGAAGTACAATGTGACATTCGCATTTGCTAAATCACCGTTGCGCTCTTAATTTATTTTCAGTTACCTATAGTTGTTTTAATGATTCGGCTCAAAAACAATCCTGGCTTTTCTTTAATCCTGTCACTACTGCTCTTATTGCTAACTTATGGTGCGGAAGGCTGGATCTATGGTTCATGGATTGGCAGCGTTATTGAACAGGGAAATTTATTGACTCAGTTTACCGAAACCACTCGCATTAGCATTTTCTACGGTGGCGCTGTCATTGGCATTATGCTGCTAGTGGTTACTTTTACCTCTCCTGTATCCCTAATGACTGTTGGTCTAAACAACTGGTTAAAATCCGACACTAGGGCTTTTTTATCAATTTTTATCGGCGCTTTTGCTTTTGCAATTATCGTTCAGAGAGTGGACTTTTTTGCCCGTTTTATCGTGCTGATGGCTGCCGTCTTTCTCGGTAAACTAGATCTACAGCTCATCGGCATTAGTCGCTGGATCTGTTCCCTAATTCTAGTATTCTTCTGTTGGTTCGGATTTACAGGGGGTATACTGGCTTTTTATAAGTGGAATTTTTAAATCAAGAAGTATTAGGAAGCTCATAATGGCGAAGAAAAAGAAAAAGCAGGAAACAAAAGGCAAAAAAATATCTCGTCTGGTCACCCTGCTCTTGGGATTAGGTTTTGCTGGTACGACAGTCGCGATCGCTCTTAGCAGTGCTTTTAGTCAAAATCCTGGTCAACACAGTGCTACCAACTATCCTGATGCTCCCTCTGCTGAAGAACAAATTCAAATCCAGGTCAATGGTTATGAAAAAGTTTTAGAAAGAGAACCCAAAAATACCACTGCACTAGAAGGATTAGCCATGATCTATCTACAAACAGGTAACTCTGAGAAGGCAATTCCCGCCTTAGAAAAACTAGTGGAATATTATCCCGAACAGCCCCAGTATGCAGCCGTTTTAGAAGGAATTAAACAGCAAGAAGCAGCTCCTCCCGCAGCAACGGAAGCTCAACCAGAAGCATCCCCAGCTGAAGGTGGCGAGTAGCAAGATTGGGCTTTGAATACCTTTTAGATTTAGCAACTTAGCTAATCAGTAATATCATTTTGCTGATTGTATGATGGCTATTTTTATATTGTCTTCTCCAGTTTTTCAGGCTATTTTCAACGCAATAATCTATAGTTCCTGTTTCAGTCTGAATAACTTTTGCGATCGCTCTTTCTCCGCAAATCCTATCAAAAGGTATATTGTTTATCTTCTAGCCACAAGCTTACAGGTACAGAATTGCCCCAGCGATCGACTCGTATTTCGACGACAAATGGTCTTTTGCCTTCGGAGTTGCGTCCCAAGTCTCGAATTTCTTGGTTAATTTTATTTCTCTGGCTTTCTGGCATGTAATAGGTTTCTAATCCGTAGTTAACGCGATTGTATCTGGCGACATTACCTTTGAGAGCAACTTGAGACTCAGTTAAGTCTTGGGGAAATTCTTTGACAACTTTGATTATTTTCGAGGGAGTAGGTGGTTTTTGCTTTGCGGTATTTAGTTCTAAAATTACATAGAAAATATCGCTTTTCTTTAAACTGTCGCCACCAGGAAACTTTTTCAAGCTATTAACGCTAGAGATATCGTAACTAAGAGTTTGGGAATAACCCCGCAGTAAGCTGTAGGGATCTACTGGGATGGTTTGCAGTACTGCCGGTGTACCAAAGTTATAGGTATAGGCGCTCTTGGCTGGCACAATTAAAATAATCGCCAGCTGCAGCAAAAAAGGTACAACGAAACGCCACCAGGAAAAATTAGTTCTTCTAGAAGTAGTCATGATCTTTAGCTGTTTAGTTTTGTGAGTTGAGATTCTGGCTGTTTAAATAACGTTCAAACCAGAGTCCTGCCATAATTGCAGCGATACCGCAGATAAATAGAGCGATCGCCTTGATAATTAGGTCGGTGTTGTATTCAAACATGCGTGAGAATATTTGCAGAACTATCAGCAGAATCCCCAGCCAAAAGTTAAACCGTTGTCCTTCTTCTACTGACTGACGAATAAGCGCGATCGCTAGAGCAAATAGCAGCAGGTTGAAAATTACTGTTCCCGCTATACCGAGAGGTGCGATCGCAAAATTGAACCACATTAAACAAAAGAGAAATATTAGAGTTGCTCCTACATAGGTAGACTTGCGATCAAGTCTCCAGGGCAAATTGTTGTCTCTTCTAATTCCCAACTGCAACCAGGCATAGATAGTAAAAACAGTGAAGATAACTGGTGCGATTAGGGATGACCAGGGAGCAAAATCGATCAATGTGCCAGATTCAATTGAATCGACATCTTCCCAGAAGTTAAACGAGCAGAAATAAAAGAAAAAGCCGAGCAAAAATATTGCTAATTTGCGACTGATAGAATCTAAATTAAGGTTTGAATTATTGAAGAATAGGCAATCGCGATAGCCCCAAAATAGAGCAGGAAGCAGAATTAAAAATAAAGGTATAAGAAGGCTCTTACCAG
>JBCBEA010000367.1:0-4785 GCA_038529195.1 Cyanobacteria bacterium J06600_6 | reverse complement strand
CAGAAAGTACTTTCTGGGTGATGTCAACAATTGCGGGAATACGAGTCGAACCACCAACCATGACGACTTCGTCAATGGCTTCTTTGGCTAGCTTAGAATCCTTAAGCGCCTGCTCGACGGGAATGCGACAGCGATCGATAAGATCGGAACATAGCTCTTCAAACTTCGCTCTGGTCAAAGACACGTCTAGGTGCTTAGGACCATCCTGAGTTGCGGTAATAAAGGGCAGGTTAATGTCTGTTTGAGTGGCGCTTGAAAGCTCGATTTTAGCTTTTTCCGCTGCTTCTGTTAGACGTTGCAGTGCTTGATTGTCTTTACGAAGGTCAATACCTTCATTTTTCTGAAATTCGCCCGCAAGGTAGTCAACAATTTTCTTATCGAAGTCATCACCACCCAGGTGAGTGTCACCAGCAGTTGATAGTACTTCAAATACGCCGTCGCCCACTTCCAAGATAGAGACGTCAAATGTACCACCACCCAAGTCAAAGACAAGAATTGTTTCGTTGCTCTTTTTATCTAAGCCGTAGGCTAGAGAAGCTGCGGTAGGCTCGTTGATGATCCGTAGAACTTCAACCCCAGCAATTTTACCAGCATCTTTAGTCGCCTGACGCTGAGAGTCATTGAAGTAAGCAGGAACAGTAATTACTGCTTGAGTTACTTTTTCTCCCAAATACTTACTTGCATCTTCGACTAGCTTGCGCAGTACCTGAGCAGAAATCTCTTCTGGTGCAAACTGCTTGTCTTGAGCGGGACAGTTGAGCTTAACGTTGCCATTACTGTCTTTAATTACTTCATAAGCAACTTCTTTAGTTTCGTTGCTTACTTCTTCGTGCTTACGTCCAATAAAACGTTTAACTGAATAGAAGGTGTTGTCAGTGTTCATCACTGCCTGGCGCTTCGCAATCTGACCTACTAATAGATCGCCATTTTTTGCATAAGCAACAACTGAGGGGGTAGTTCTGAAACCTTCCGCGTTAGCGATAACCGTGGGTTTCCCCCCTTCCATCACTGCTACACAAGAGTTAGTAGTTCCTAAGTCAATACCAACAACTTTTGCCATACTTTATACAAATACTCCGAATTAAACTACAAAGACTAAATTTATTTTTTTTAGAGAATCAATCTAAGAACTGCGCCGTAGCTGCAATCTCGACAGATCGTGCAGATGATTCTTGACTATTATTGGTTTGATTTGCTCCCCTCAGTCTTTCACTTCATCTTTATACATAGTGCAAGCTGACCCCAGAAGTTAGGTAGTGTAGTTTTCCGAACCTTTATCAGACGGTTAGGAGCAATTATGGGGAATTGAGTTGTGGTCAGTGAATCTAGATAGAATAGTTTAGTCCAACTAATATCTATAGCAACAGCTTAATTATTACCCTATGGAATCGATGATCCCAATGACCTATGTTGGTCTGGCAGCAGGAGTTTTGACCACCCTTTCTTTTTTGCCCCAGGCAATTCAAGCTTGGAAAACAAAATCGACAAAAGATATCTCTCTGGCAATGTTTCTAAGCTTTTGTTTAGGGGTAACGCTTTGGGTAATCTATGGTTTTTTTACCCAAAACATTCCTGTATTTGTGGCTAACTTCGCAACTTTGATACTCGCCTTATCAATTTTGGTGTGTAAATTAAAATATGGTTAATAACTTTGTTATTGGTGCTGACTACAGTTAACTGTTTAGACTAGGGATAAGGGTTAACGGTAAATAGGAAAAAGAAAAGCAAAGCTAGTTAGATAGTGTATTTTTGTGCTTTCAAGCTTTAAATAAGGCGATTTCTTCTAGAGTATTAGGGTCAGAGAATTAAAAATATTATCTTGGGATTATATTTGTGAATACTCAATCAAGTACTGTTGCTATCTTAGGAACTGGAGTCTGGGGATCCGCATTAGGCACAATTGCTCGGAGTAATCATCACGATGTTCGTTTTTGGTCTCATCGTGGTGATGTGCCAATTAAATCGGTAGTTGCCGGAGCAACAATTATAGTTTCAGCTGTATCTATGAAAGGTGTAATTCCGACAGCCGAAAAACTGCGATCGCTAAATATCCCGCAATCTACAATTATCGTCACCGCAACTAAGGGACTAGATCCACAAACTACTAAAACTCCTTCTCAAATTTGGCAACATACTTTAACAAATAACCCTATTGTCGTTCTTTCTGGTCCTAATCTTTCCAAAGAAATAGCTCAGGGTTTACCTGCTGCAACGGTACTAGCCAGCAATGATATTACCGCTGCTGAACGAGTCCAGGAAATATTTGCCTCGGATACTTTTCGTGCCTATGTCAATCAAGATCCGATTGGTACTGAACTAGGGGGAACGCTCAAAAATGTAATTGCGATCGCCTCTGGAGTTTGTGACGGCATGAACCTGGGAACCAATGCCAAAGCAGCTTTATTAACCCGCGCCTTGCCCGAAATGATTCGGGTCGGTACTCATTTAGGAGCATCAGGAGAGACTTTTTTTGGTCTGTCTGGTTTGGGAGATTTGATTGCTACCTGCGATAGTCCTTTATCTCGCAATTATCAGGTGGGTTATGGTTTGGCGCAGGGCAATACCCTAGAGCAAATTCTTGCAGATCTTGAGGGTACTGCCGAAGGAGTCAATACCACCAATGTTTTGGTCAAAATCGCCGATTTAGAAGCGATCGCGATTCCGATTGCGCGTCAGGTAGATCGGCTGCTTCGCAGCAAAATTACTCCAGAAGAAGCAATTAAAGCCCTAATGGAGCGAGATTTAAAACCAGAGTTTTGCGATTTAGATTTTTAGTTCTGCACGATGAGATTAAAGGCAATGAGCTGCCATAGCAGTTTTGGTAGCGTTGGCAATCTCTAAATTATTGAGTAAAAATTGCCATGCTGCTGCTTCTCCCATGGGTTTTGCATAAAAGTATCCTTGGGCGAATTCACATCCCCAATCTCTGAGCTGATCAGCCTGCTGCTGAGTTTCTACTCCTTCTGCCACAACGTTGAAACCTAGATTGTGCGCTAATTCTAAAGTAGCTTTGACAATCGTAGAGGTTTGATTAGTTTCATTTACACGGCTGACGAAAGAGCGATCAATCTTGAGAGTATCGGCAGGAAAGCGATCCAGATAGCTGAGAGAAGAATAGCCAGTCCCAAAATCATCGATCGCTAGCTGAATTTTGCGCTCTTGTAGCTGTCTAAACACCCGTTCCGCATTCGCCGTATTGTCTATCAGTAATGTCTCAGTAATTTCTAGCTTCAAGTGCCTGGTATCAATATTGGTATCGGCAATAATGCGATCTAGCTGCTCTACAAAATCTTCTTGCTCGAACTGTTTGGCGGAAATATTGATGCTAACTGTAAAATCAGTATGCCGACCCTGTAGTCGCTCCTGCCACTCTCGAATTTGCTGACAGGCTGACTCCAAAATCCAGATTCCTAATGGTAAAATCAGACTTGTTTGTTCGGCAACAGGGATAAATTTTGCTGGAGAAATGAAACCCTTGCCAGGATGATTCCAGCGTAGTAAAGCTTCAAAACCTGTAACCGTTCCTGTCCCTAGAGAGATAATCGGCTGATAGTTAAGATGAAATTCCTGACGCTGTAAAGCGATCCGCAAATCGGTTTCTAGCTCTAAAATCTCTAAAGTATTATTTTGAATTGTCGCATCAAAGACACGATAGTAATGACCGCTAGAATTTTTTGCCTGTTGAATCGCTAAGTCTGCTGCTCTAAAAATTTCATTGGGGATCGTAAAACTAGAGTCACAAACAACAATGCCGATATTGAAGTTGATAAATATTTCTCGGTGTTCGATCGTAAATGCGAGAGCTAAAGACTTTTGAAGCTCTTGAACAAAAGCGATCGCTGCTGATTCTTCCGTTACGTCTTCGAGCAGGATTGCAAATTTGTCCTCACCAAAATGAGTTAGCTCAATATTATTATCTGAGGTCTGAAATAGTAGGCGATCGCTCACCATTTTTAATAGTCGATCTCCTGCCTGGCGACCTAACGAATCATTAATAATTTTAAATCTATTACAGTCAAGAATGATTGTGGTAAATTTAGCATCTGGCTGAGTTTGCAATGTAGATAGTAAATTCTTCAGCATTTCAACTAACCACAGACGATTTGGTAGTACAGTTAGAGTATTATGCCAGGCAATATATTCTAATTCTTCCTGCATTTTCTGCCTTTGCTTAATCTCTGTCTGTAGTTCTAAGGTTCTTTGTTCAACCCGACGTTCTAGATCAAAATTAAGCTGGCGAATTTCAGTTTCCGCTGCTAAGCGACTATAGATTTCAATCTGTAAAAGCTGATTTTTTTGTAACAGCTGATTGCGGAGATTTTGTAAATTTAATTGACTGCTTACCCGTGAAAGCAGCTCGGGGATTTGTAACGGTTTGCTAATATAATCAACTCCCCCTGATTCAAAAGCTTTAAGCTTGTCTTCAAGACGACCTGAAGCACTGATAAAAATGATGGGTATGTCTCTAGTGATTTCTGACATTTTAAGCTGTTGGCACACTTCAAAACCATCAATATCAGGCATATTGACATCCAATAAGATCAGGTCAGGAATTTTGCTCTTGATGGTTAATAATGCCATCGATGCATTAAGAGCACAACGAACTTTATAACCTTCCTCGATTAGCGTTTGAGACAATAAACGTAAGTTATTTGGAGTATCGTCTACGATCAAAATATTGTTGGTAGGTACGTCAGTTTTTGCTGTATCTTTGACAATTTTTTTCATGTTCAACAGCTTAAACTTTAGAAGCTAAAGTCTAAGATTTAAAAGTTATTTTACTGC
>JBCBEA010000366.1:0-4796 GCA_038529195.1 Cyanobacteria bacterium J06600_6 | reverse complement strand
GTAAGATTTGATGATATTGATGTTACCGTCAATGTTAACTTACCTGAAGGTACAGCTGTCAGAGAAACGGGGTTTGATGCAGATATCGAAGATCTAGACTTAGTTAATCCTAATGAAGGCATTAGTCCCTCAGAAATTTTAGCCGAGGCAATTGCAGGAAATCTCTACTACAATTTTCACACTTCAGACTTTGGTGCTGGGGAAGTAAGAGGTCAACTAGAATTAGTAGAAGATGAACGGGATGATGATGGTGAAGGAGAAGTAGTTTTTACTAGTGTTTTAAACGGCGAGCAAGAAGCACAAGCCGAACCAGTAATCACTGATGCCAATGGGACAGCCACTACTACTTTCACCGTAGAAGAAGATGGTTCAATTGAGTATAGTGTCGATCTATCATTGACTGGACTCAATCAGGCTGACTTGCTACCTGTCAATATTGGTAATGGTACTCTTAGTCCAATTCATTTACATAATGCTCCTGCTGGAGAAAACGGACCCGTAGTAGTAGATATATTTACTGATGCAGGTACGGAAGGAATTTCCCCAGCTATCGAAAATTTTGAGCTAGTAGATATAGTAAATGTGGCTGGTTCTAATGATGGAGATATTATTATCGGCGATCGCAATGGTAACTTACTCGAAGGTTTAGACGGTGATGACACCATTGATGGTGGTGGTGGAACAGATACTCTAGATGGAGGAGAAGGCAACGATACAAATTCCTTTGCGACCATTGGCGCACCAGTAATAGCGGATTTAGGAACTGGAAGTGCTTCCTATCAACCCAATGAAAATACTGTATTTGAAAACTTTTCTAACTTTGAAAATCTGGAAGGTTCTCTACAAAACGACCAATTATTTGGCGATGCTGGAGATAATATTCTGAGTGGAAATGATGGCAACGATTTGTTAGTTGGTCGTGGCGGGGGAGATCTTTTAGAGGGAGGACTCGGTGACGATATCTTGCGCGGTGGCGGAGGAAATGATGTCACTGATGGTGGAGAAGGCATTGATACAGCAGACTTTCAGGATATTGGTGTCGGCGTGACTGCCAACTTGGGAGCAGAAAATGCTTTGTATGTAGCCAACAATAATGTGGTTCAAGATCGATTAATCAATATCGAAAACCTGACAGGCTCTATCAATAACGATATTTTAGTCGGTGATGATGGCAATAATCTCCTTGCGGGTAACCAAGGAGACGATACCCTAGCTGGTGGCGATGGAGACGATGTGATTCGCGGTGATGAAATTGGTTCGGGAACGGCAATTCGCGTTACGGTTACCAATACTCTAGAAGACGGAGGTACTTTTCAGACTCCTGTTTGGTTTGGCTTTCATGATGGAGAAACTTTCGATCTCTTTACTGAAGGAGAAGCAGCTAGTACTGGCTTAGAACGTCTAGCTGAAGATGGTTCAGTTGAAGGAATTGCTGCTGAATTCCTCGCTCAAACGGGAGATAATGGCATTGATGGTACTGTTCTGGGTGGAACTGGTGTTCCCGGACCAATCGATCCAGGAGAAAGTGCTTCTTTTACTCTTGATGTAGATCCGGCTCAAGTTGGTCAAGGCTTTTTTACTTGGGCAACGATGGTTATTCCTTCTAACGATGCTTTTTTAGCTGTGCCAGATAACGCTTTAGCCGATCCCATATTTGACCAACATGGTAACTTTATTGGACCGATAACAATCGAAAGAAGAGGCAGCGATGTTCTCGATGCAGGGACAGAAGTTAATACGGAAGAAGATGCCGCATTTATCAATCAAACCGCCAGAGATACGGGAATTGATGAAAATGGTGTCGTTACTTCCCACCCTGGCTTTAATGGTTCAGTAGGCAACCCTAATGCCACTCCTGTAAATGTTTTAGGTGGAACAACTGCCCCAGGAGCAGTAATCGATCCTTTGACAGGAGATTTTACTGCTGATGATGACTTGTTACTAAGAATTGAAATCGAACAGGTATCTGTAGCTTCTGGTGGTGATGACTTGCTTAATGGTGGCGCAGGGAACGATATCCTAACTGGTGGTGGCGGTGCCGATCTGTTTGCCTTTAGTACTGGTACTGGTGCAGACACCATTACCGACTTCGAACATATAGATCGCCTTGATGTTACTGCTTTCTTTGGCGATGCTCATACAGCCTTAGGTTCAGCGGTTCAAGATGGTCATAATACCCTAATTGATTTGGGTGATGGTGACTCTATTACTTTGGAAAACTTTGCTGTCAGCAATCTAACTGTAGATAATTTCGCTTTTGGCTAGAAAGTTCTGAAAGTATTGAGATATATAGGGTAGTAAGGCAGTTATTTGTCCTACTACTCTATTGTAAAAGTTTACCGATATTTTTTTGTTATCAGAGATCGAAGAGGAGAGTTAACAAGAATGGCTGTAAAAATTTTGATGGTGGAAGATGAAATAGAGATCGCTAAGGCAGTAGAAACTGAATTGGATTATGAGGGTTATGAAGTAACTTTAGCCCATGATGGACTAACTGGTTTAACTGCTGCTAGACAATCGGAGTTTGACTTAATTCTTTTAGACTGGATGCTTCCTGGGATGACTGGAGTAGAAATATGTCGTCGGCTCAGACAGACAGCAAACTCAGTTCCGATTATATTCTTGACTGCTCAAAATGAAATCGGCGATCGCGTTAACGGTTTGGATGCTGGAGCAAATGATTATTTGGTAAAGCCGTTTAGTATCGAGGAACTATTAGCTAGAGTTCGTTCCACTCTTCGTCGTTATCAAGATGATAAACAGAGTAAAAACAAAAATATACTTATATTTGCCGATATTAAGCTAAATTTATTGACCAGGGAAGTTTTTCGTGGCGATCGCAAAATTGAGTTGACCGCTAAAGAATTTAGTATCTTGCAATATCTAATTACTAATTCCGAACAAGTATTATCTCGCCAACAAATTTTAGATCGAGTATGGGATCGAGATCTTGTGGAAAAGGAACGTATTGTCGAAGTTCATATTCGCCATCTCAGACAAAAACTAGAATTTAAACAAGAACCAAGATTAATTAAAACTGTCCGAGGAATTGGTTATATATTAAGAAAATAGCTATTAATAACTAATAACTGTATGACAATCGCTATGACATGAAAATAAATTTAACTAATCTAAGTTTAAAAAATAAATTTAATTTACTCCTAGTCTTGATTTTTTTAGTGGGAGTGTGTATTTCCAATATAGCTTTATCTAAAATTCTTTATCAACAAGCAGAACAAAAATTGACTGATAAAGGCAAAATTTTAATGGAAATGATGGAGGAAGTTAAATATTACAATAGTGTAAATTTCCTAGAGCTATTTCATGAAAAAGAAGAGCCAGAAGATTTTCGAGTTTCTTTAATTCCCGCCTATGCAGCCAAAACAATTTTCAGCAATTTTCAAGATACCCCTGAATTTAAGAACTATCAGTATAAAGAAGCCACTATAAATCCAACTAACTTAGAAGATTTACCTAATGATTTTGAAAACAAATTAATTTCTACTTTTAAACAAGACAGTAGCCTCGATTTATTATCGGGCTATAAGCAAAAATCCAATATGGATTACTACTATATTTCTCGTCCTTTAAGCGTTAACGATCAAACTTGTTTGCAATGTCATAGTATTCCCAAACTTGCACCCCCTAAAATGCTTGAACTATATGGAGACGAACATGGTTTTAACTGGGAATTAAATCAACTAACTACTGCTCAAACTATTTATATTCCTGCTACTAGCATTGCCTTAGATGTTCGCCAGGGAATGATTAAATTCATGCCCATATTTACGGGAATTTTTGCCGTTGTAATTCTATTAGTCAATCGCCTATTGCAGCACACTGTAATTAAACCTATCAACCAATTAACAAAAGCTGCTCATCAGTTAAGCGATAACAAGTTTGATATTAAACAATACTGGCAGTTGAATTATCTAGAAAGTTTAATTAAACGGGGGGATGAATCGGGCAAACTAACTAAAGCTTTTTTAATGATGGCAGAAAAAATATTTTATCGCGAACGAGATTTACATCAAGCAGTGCAAGATAGCACGAAAGATTTGAAAATCGAAATTGAAGAGCGTACCGTAGTCGAGAAAAAGTTAGCCCGACAAATTAAGCGGGCATTACTCCAAGAAAAAATAACCCAAGAGATTCGTCACAGTCTCGATACATCTAAAATTTTACAGACTGCGGTCAATAATATAGGGCGAGCCTTTAAAGTCAGTCGTTGCCAGATTTTCTCCTATTCTGATGTCCAACCCCGTTTAGCTAAAGTCGTTGCCGAATATATAGTGCGTCCATATCCTAAAACGTTAGGTTTGGAAATTTGCTTGGACGAGGCGATCTGTCTTAATACCGCTATGTCTCAAGACAAAGCGGTTTATTGGTCTTATGTTTACAAAACGCCTTTGCTTAAGCCTTGCGTCCATCTTTATCGACAATTAGAGATTAATTCTCTCATGACCGTGAGAACATCCTATCAGGGTAAGGTTAATGGTGCGATTAGTATCCAACAATGCGATCGCGATCGCCATTGGCACAAGGAAGAAGTAGAATTAATGGAGTCAGTAGCAGCCCAAGTGGGCATTGCCCTGGCGCAGGCAAACCTGCTTCAACAAGAAAAACAGCGCAATCTTGAAATTGAAGCCGCCAAGCAGGAAGCAGAGATGGCGAATCGTTCTAAAACGGAGTTTTTGGCAAACATTAGCCACGAGTTACGTACTCCTCTCAATGCCATCATTGGCTTTAGTCAGCTAATGAATCGCGATCCTTCAATTAATCCCGAACAGCAGGAA
>JBCBEA010000365.1:0-4796 GCA_038529195.1 Cyanobacteria bacterium J06600_6 | reverse complement strand
GTAATAACAATCTTGAACCAGAAACCGAAATCACTCCTCAAGAGTCTTTACAGCCCGAACAGCCCGTATTAAACGAAGAGCCAGCACCTTTAGTAGAGGAATTAATTGAAATAGAACCCGCTCCCATCATCGATAACAGTAATAACAATCTTGAACCAGAAACCGAAATCACTCCTCAAGAGCCTTTACAGCCCGAACAGCCCATATTAAAAGAAGAGCCTGCCGATTCTTCCACTGAAGTTTTAGATAACAAGACAAATAATTTAGAACCATCTAATCAGCAGGATGATGGGGGTAAAGATTACGTTCTGTTTGGTGAGACAATTGGCAGCGTTGTAAATTTAAAAGCTGATTATCAAAGTGGAGACTTGAGTGGTCATGCTACAGGTATTGCCGTCGCTGGGGGTGATGCTGTGATGTCTTTTGGTCAAGGCACAAATTCATTGAACGATAAGTTGGAATCCGCCATGCAACATTATGCCGAAATTGCAGACACGTATACAGATTATTTGGGAACGTCTGAATTTAATTTCGATAATTATGAGTCAGACCTATTTAGCAGTACCTCTAGCTACGATTTTAGCTACAGCCATGAGCAAAAGCCGATCGCAGCAGTAGAGTCAATGTTCTAAACAGAGTTCAAAGTAAGTACTACATATTAAGTACATTTGGGCGATCGCTAATAATAGAAAGGCGATCGCCTTTTTAGATTTATTGAGCAGGTAAATATAGACCAGGCTTATAATGCACGGGTATCTTTTCTGTAATTACCGTGTCTAATAATTCTGCCATCATTAAGTCAGCGATGTCTTCGACTAGCTCTGCAATCGCACTTTTACGTCAGTTAGTTAAGTTAGAGGTACAGCATAGCTGGCGGGATTTAGATGAAGATCGCTTGGCACCCCTGAATGAGAAAGGCTACTTGATTTTTCCCCAGGGTAAACAGATTAAAAATCTCGAACAGCGAATTATTATTCCTCAAGCTATTAGGGGATATCCTTTACAGGGCTTGAGTTTACGCTTAGTTTTGACCTGGTGGGCAGCAGACGCCCAAATCTTGATCAACGATCGGTTGGTGCAGCAGGGAGATCTATTTGATTCTTCGGCGCGAGTCTTAATTACAGACAACGCCCAGCCAGGGACAGAATATTTAGTCAGAATACGTTTAGTTAGTCCCCATCACGATATTGGGGCATTAATGCGATCGCATTTAATTTATGAAAAGCCTGACAGTTTGACTACCGATCCAGGTTTTGTTGCCGACGAAATTACCGTCCTGTGCAAATATCTAACTCAATTTAAGCCAGAACAGCTAGACAGATTAGCAGCAGTCTTACAGGAATGTGATTGGCAAAACATCAAAGATTTGGCACTTTTTGAACAAGACCTACTTCAGTTGCGATCGAGTCTTTTGCCTCTGGCGCAAGATATCAAACAGCGTCGCTTTAATTTACTTGGTCATGCTCATTTAGATATGGCTTGGCTTTGGACAACAGATGAAACCTATGAGGTGGCAGAAAGAACTTTTAAATCAGTTTTAAGTCTACAGCAAGATTTTCCCGCTCTAGTTTTTGGTCATACTACTCCTGCTTTATATCAGTGGATTGAGAATAATCGTCCTCAGTTATTCGCTTCTATTCAGCAAGCGGTTAAAGCGGATAGGTGGGAAATCTTGGGGGGGATGTGGATTGAACCCGAAACCAATCTGGTTAGTGGCGAATCGTTGATTAGACAGTTGATTTACGGGCAGCAATACTATCAGGCTAGCTTTGGTGAAATGTCATCCGTTGCCTGGTTGCCCGATAGCTTTGGTTTTACCTGGCAACTGCCACAAATTATGCAGCAGTGCGGAATTGAGTATTTTGTTACGGGTAAGCTGCACTGGAATGATACAACTAAGTTTCCCCACGGCTGTTTTTGGTGGGAATCCCCCGACGGGACAAAATTGCTAACGCTGATGTCCCCTCCCAACGTCACGGGGGTAATGGATACAAATCCGATCACGATGGTTAATTACGCTGTTGATTGGGAGATGCAGACGGGCTTAAAGGAAATTTTTTGGCTTCCAGGCGTCGGAGATCATGGTGGTGGTCCCAGCAGGGATATGTTGGAAGTAGCGAGTAAATGGGATAGTTCGCCGTTTTTTCCTCAAGTCGAATTTGCTACGGCAGAAAGTTATTTGGCAAGAATTCGTGGTGCGGAGGTGAAGCCACGGGAAATAGAATCCTGTTCAACGAAAAAGATACAGAAGGAAGAAAAAGAAGGTATCCCTATCTGGCGAGATGAGCTTTATTTAGAGCTACATCGTGGTTGCTATACGGTTCATGCAGATCAGAAACGATACAACCGTCGAAGTGAAAGATTGTTGTATGAGGCGGAGTTATGGTCGAGTTTGGCAACTTTGTTATGTGAGGAGAAGCTGGATCTTCAGCCACTATTTTCAACGATCAACTCGTTATTACCAACAGAGAATTTTTCGTTAAATAGTTGGCAGCAGCTAATTGAGTTTGCCTGGAAGAAGGTTTTATTTAATCAATTTCATGATATTTTGCCTGGAACATCTATTCGGGAAGTGTTTGTCGAAGCAAATCGGGATTGGGAAAAGGCGATCGCAATCGGAGAATCCTTACTAGCTCATGCTCTAAAGACTATTGCTAGGAATATTAAACTGCCAAATGCACCCCAAACTGATGCTATTCCTTTGGTAGTGTTTAATTCCTTAAACTGGATGCGATCGCAAGTAGTGACCGTTACAGATCCAAGATTTGGCGATCGCGCTCTGAATTTTTATGCCTGCGACGAGCAAGAAGTAAGAGTCAATCAGGACTGCGATCAACAGGAGCAAAAGCTAAGTTTTTACGCGCCCGATATTCCAGGTGTGGGCTATCGTCTATTTTGGCTATGTCCCGAGCCAGCCGAGAATGAGAATAGAAATGCTACGGCTGATAAGTCAGGAGGTTATCAACTCTGTAACCAGTATTTAAAAATAATGGTGAATTCTGATACGGGTAATTTGGACAGTATTTTTGATCTGATTAACAATCGCGAAATTCTTTCGGCACAGGGGAATGAACTACAGGCATTTGAAGACCAAGGGCAGTATTGGGATGCTTGGAACATTGACCCAGACTACGAACAAAAGCGTTTACCAGAAACCGAATTGTTATCAATTGAGAAGATCGAAGCAGATTTGTCTCAGGGAATAAGGGTTGTTAGGAAGCTCAATAAATCTACGTTTATTCAAGACTATATTCTCGATCACAATTCCTCGATGCTAAAGATTGTCAATCAGGTTGACTGGCAGGAAACCCACGTTATGGTGAAGGCTGCTTTTCCTTTGAATTTAAACAGCGAATTTGTCACTTACGAAATTCCCTGTGGAGCGATCGAGCGATCGACTAAACCGAATACCGCAGCAGAACAGGCTCAGTGGGAAGTACCCGCTTTAAACTGGGCAGATCTTACTGATCCCGCAGCAGATTATGGAGTTAGTCTAATCAATGACTGTAAATATGGTTATGATGCTAGTTCTAGCTGTTTACGCTTAACTTTATTAAGGGCTGCTACCTGGCCAGATCCAGAGAGCGATCGCGGTTTGCACAACTTCACCTATGCTATTTATCCCCATCGACATAGTTGGCAAGCAGCGAATACGATACAAAAAGGCTATGAATTAAATACGCCCCTGCAAGCCGTAACACCCAATTTCTGTCAGGGAGATAATTCTTTAACTATAGGACTTCCCCTAAAAAGCGAATTGCTGAACCTATCGGCAGATAATTTAATTTTGATGGCGTTGCAAACGAGCGATCGGGATTTAACAATGCGCTGTTACGAAGGGATGGGCATAGAGGCAAATCTGGAAATTCAGAGTGACTTAAATTTGACTATCGATAGACAAATTGACTGCTTGGGTCGAGAACAATTGTCAAATCAAACTTTCTGCTCAATCAAGCCTTATAAAATCACCAGTTTTAAACTGAACCAGAAGCCAAAAACAAGAGTCAATCTATAGTAAGATTCAATTTTGAAAATTAATAGTTCATGGCTAATAGCTAGTAATACCAGTTAATCTACAATTTCTCTAAAGATGTTCTAGAATTGCCTGTGTTATTGTGATGCAGTCAGATAATAGCTAGTTAGTTTATTCTCCTTGAAAGCCAGTTTCTTTCCTGGGCGTCAAAAGCATATTATGCCTGAAAATCGATAGTAAATAAGTATATAACTACATGTTATGGAAGTTATTCAAACAGAAATTCCCGATGTCTTAATTATCGAACCAAAAGTCTTTGGTGATGAGCGAGGCTTTTTTATGGAAAGCTTTAATGCCAAAACTTTCCAAGCCAAAACAGGGATAGCAACTAGTTTTGTCCAGGATAATCACTCTCGTTCTGGTCAAAATGTTCTACGGGGTTTACACTATCAAATTCAAAATTCTCAGGGTAAGTTAGTTCGAGTAGCCTCGGGAACTGTGTACGACGTGGCGCTTGATATCCGCAAAAGTTCTCCTACATTTGGACAGTGGACTGGCTGTTTATTAAGTGAAGCTAATCATCGGCAGCTATGGGTTCCCCCTGGATTTGCTCATGGCTTTGTAGTTTTGTCAAAGATTGCCGATTTTCTCTATAAAACTACTGATTATTACGCTCCAGAGCACGAACGTTCAATTTTGTGGAATGATCCCCAGCTCAATATAGACTGGCAGCTTAAGGGAGAAGCAATCTTGTCAGCTAAAGACCGAGCGGGAATCCCTCTAGAACAGGCAGAGGTGTTTGCGTGACTAGAATTTTGCTAAT
>JBCBEA010000364.1:0-4820 GCA_038529195.1 Cyanobacteria bacterium J06600_6 | reverse complement strand
TGCCTCTAATACGAGCAGCTACCCATAAGTACATTTCGATAATCACCTGATAGCCAATGCCACCAAAGATAACGCAGGCTTTAGTCTGTTTAGCGATAGTCTAGTTCGTTATCGCTCTGACTGGTCAATTCATTTGGTGATTCCCGCCCTCGTTATCTTTGGTGGCATTGGCTATCAGGTGATTATCGAAATGTACTTATGGGTAGCTGCTCGTATTAGAGGCAACTCCACCAGATTTTGCTTTTCTCTCAACTTTAAGGTGGTAGTTAGCACCACAGTTTTGCTGCTAATTATTGGTACGGGAGCGTTTTTCCTAACAGAGTTAAACAATCCTGCCACCTTACAGCCTTTTAGTTTACAGGACAAATTTTTGGCAGCCTGGTTTCATTCCATGAGTACCAGAACCGCAGGCTTTAACAGTATTGATCTTGGAAAAATGACTACCGCAGGCTTATTTATCACCATGGGATTTATGTTTATTGGCGCCAGTCCTAGCGGTACAGGAGGAGGGATTAAAACCACCACCTTTCGGATTATGTACAACAGCACTAAATCAGTCCTGCAGGGCAAAAATCAGGTTATTCTTTACCAGCGAGAAGTCCCTAGTACTTTAATTCTTAAAGCGGTAGCGGTGATTTTTGGTACGGCCGCATCAATTGTGTTGGTCACTACCTTAATTTCGTCAATTGAGCATGATTTTGCCCTCTTGCCAATTCTATTTGAAGTTATTTCAGCTTTTGCCACCGTGGGTTTGTCTACAGGAATTACCAGCAGCTTTGCCGTTGCCTCAAAATTTATTTTAGTTTTTGCCATGTATGTTGGTCGAGTCAGTATTCTAATGCTGATTGCTGCTTTGATTGGCGATCCTAGTCCTAGCACCCTTAATTATCCCGAAGAAAATCTGCTGGTTGGCTAAATGTAGAGCTAAACATAGTTCAAGCTGAAATACGCAAAGTTAGAGACAAAAATCAAGAATTACCTGGACTTCAAGCCGAATACTGGTCGCAACGTGATATAAATATTAAGGATTGTAAAATAAAAAGCCATATTCTTAGCATTTTGTGGCAGTCACGGACTTGTTTGCTGTTGCTGTCGAAAATCAGCTAGTTGCTTTCGACTCTGATCAGATTCATTGGCGATCGCGTTTTGATGCCTAGATAGGTAAAGTGTTTTTTAGCCACAATTTATTGGGCTGTTTTGGCGTAAGTCCCTAATAGATAATATTTAAACCGTCCAACAAGTTTTATGACAGCAGTATTGCCTCAAAGTTCAGAATCCGCTCCATCCCTTCAGTTGGCTGACGACGTCAAGCTTAGGGACATTATCAATACTTTGCCCAAAGAAGTTTTTGTTAAAAATCCTCGTAAAGCCTGGACGAAATTATTCATTAACGTTATTTGTGTAGTAGCAGCATATTGGACTGTTGCTGTCTCCCCTTGGTATTTATTGCCTTTTGCCTGGGTATTTTTGGGTACAAGTTTACAGGGATTTTTCGTCATTGCTCACGATTGCGGACACCGTTCGTTTTCCAATCGCCTCTGGGTCAATGATTTAGTCGGACATATTGTCACTCTACCGATTATTTATCCCTATCACGCCTGGCGCATTCTACATAACCACCATCATAAGCACACGAATAAGTTAGAGGAAGATAACGCCTGGACTCCTTTTACGACCGAAGTTTATGACAACGCTTCTCCCACTCTCAAGTGGCTCTATCGTCGCATGCGTGGCTGGTTCTGGGGATTTGGCTCGATCGCTCACTGGGGTAAGCTACATTTTACCTGGAGTAAGTTTGAAGGTAAGCAGAGAAAACAAGTTCGTTTTTCTGTCTTGCTAGTAGTTATTGGCGGTAGCTTAATCTACGGCACCGTGCTGTTTACTTTAGGCATTTCGGGTTTAGTTAAGTTTTGGTTGATGCCTTGGTTTGTGTACCACTTTTGGATGAGTACCTTTACTATGTTTCACCACACCATGCCAGAGATTCCCTTTACTCCTCAGGCAGAATGGAATGAAGCTCGGGCTCAACTTTCAGGCACAGTAAACTGCAAATATCCTTGGTGGGTAGAATTTCTCTGCCACGACATTAACGTGCATATCCCCCATCATTTGACCACTGCTATTCCTTGGTACAACCTGCGTATGGCACATGCGAGCCTGGTAGAAAACTGGGGTGACTATCTTTATCCTGACTGCACCTTTAACTGGGAGCTAATTCAGAAGGTAACTAAAGATTGCCATTTATATGAAGAAAATAAGAACTATCAAAGTGTTGAAGAATATCGTGCAGCGCTAAAAACTAAAGCTGCCTAGATGTCCTGATTGTTAAAGATAGTAAACAGACAATTATTTCAATTTTAGAAAGATCTGATTTAACCATCAGGTCTTTTTTTTGATCCCGTTCAAAATAATTTAGCTATCATTGCGACTTGTCCTATTTATCGATTGACTGGGAAACGTCTAACTATTACTTTCTACCCCCAAGTAACTAGCTAAATCTCTTACATAGTAGAACAGAAATCAGTTTAACCTTTAACCTTTAACCTTTAACCTCCCTCTCAGATAGTTAATGGTGATTCGCCAGAAGAAGACTGCATGCATAACCTTGTTTAAAAGCGCTATCTATCTAAGGAACGATGTAGTTTTAGCTACAAACTTTAAAAGAAGTAAAGTTTACTCTTTAAGAGAGATGCTTGTTTAAGATTTTTTAAATTATCCTTTAGAAACAAGCTTTACATATATCTTGTAAAGGGATAGGACTTTTAAGACTGAATCCTGTTTAAAAAATAATTTCATTTGAAACTATTTATCAGCTGTGTCAAATTTTTTACTTTCTTTATTTCTAGCTGCTTCGATGAGCTTCGCGCTTCCCGTAGTCCTGTTTGCAGCAGTCTTGGGGTTTTTGAACCTGACGAGCTATGTTCCTGGCTTTTGGGAAGTAAACAATCAGGCAACAGTGTATATCTTAGATTTCTTAGCTGTGTTTGGTAGTGGTAAACCTCTACAGGGTTTATTTACCTTAGGTTTAACGGTTAGTATCGCTGGGATATTGTTGGATATTCTCAATTTTTATCGTTACCAAAGCTGGCGCGATTACCCTTCGAGTACGCTTCGCGATCGCGATTTCAGTTAAGAACTTTAAAGTTCAGAGACAAGAAGTCATCAGCAGAAGGTAAGAATTAATAGGTATTAAGTACCTAATTCTCTATCTTTTCAGTATGTCTGGTAGCGAACTTAAAGCAGATTTGTGGATCAATGAGTATATTACTCCTTGGGATATTTACACTCACGGAGTTACGAAAATTTTGGCGCACAGCCAAACGCCCTATCAGGAAATGTATATTGTGGAAACGGGGGCTTTTGGAAAAGGGCTAGTGCTGGACGGAAAATGGCAGTCCTGCACCACAGATGAGTTTATTTACCATGAAGCTTTAGTTCAGCCAGCTCTAATTGCCCATCAAAATCCTCGACGAGTCCTGGTGTTGGGAGGAGGAGAAGGGGCAACTATTCGTGAGGTACTGCGCTGGAAAAGTGTCGAACGGGTAACAATGGTTGATATTGATGGAGTGGTAGTAAAAGCCTGCCAACAGCATCTACCAGAAATGCACCAGAATGCCTTTGAAGACCCCCGTGTCGAGCTAATTATTGCCGATGCGCTGCAGATTTTAGATCAGACAGCAGATACCTGGGATATTATTATTTCCGATTTGAGCGATCCAATTGAATCGGGACCATCTTTTGCTCTCTTTACCAAAGAATACTTTGCCAAACTAAAAAAAGTTTTGAACCCTGGTGGCTACGTGATGGTGCAGGCTGGACCTATTTCTCCTCCAGAGGTGCAAGATCATGCTCGGTTAGTAAATACCCTCAAAACAGTATTTGCTCACGTTACTTCTCTTTCTGCTCCTACCCCTTCTTATGGACGTGCTTGGGGATTTGCTCTTTGCTCAGAATTAGCGATCGCCCGACAGCCCGTTCCGGAATCAACTGACCGCCTACTGCAGGCAAAAACAACTGGGGGCTTGCGCTTTATCGACGGCATTAGTTTACTGGGGATCTTACAGTCACCGCTATATGTTCGTCAGGCGATCGCCGCAGAAACTACAGTATATACTCTCAAACAGCCACCTAAGTTTTTTGGGACAGGAGTTGTGGGCGAATAGCTAGGCGCTGCCGAACCAAAATAGGCTACCGACAATTACAGCCACAAGAACTAAGGAAAACCAGAGAAAATCTTGATCTTTAACCTCCGTCGGCACGGGTTCGAGATCTTCCAATTCCAATTCTTTGGGTTTAGCAGGAGCTTTCTTTTTCGCACTTACATAACGAGACGCACCCTTGTCAGCATCCCCAAGGTCAGGAATTTCACTCATCCACTCTTTAGGACGCTCTAGCTTTGGGGCAGTCATAATATAGAGAATACGCTGCGCCTGATCGCGAGTCTGAAGATTGGGGTGAGACACCAACTCCTGTGCCAAGGCGATCGCCGAATCAATCTGGTTTGCTGCCTGATAAGCTGTGACTAACCAAATTTTTGCTTCTTCAGCCCGCCGAGAACTGGGCATAATCAAATTCTGAGCAGCTTCGAGATGTTTGATACTCTGGCGGTATTGTCCCCTTTCTAAAGCCTGTTTTCCTGCCTGAAACTGCTGTTGAAACTTTTCTTGATTATCTGCCGTCACGTTAAAATAGAAATGAAGTAGAAGAAATTACGTAAGTTCATTATTAAATAATTTGCTTCTTCAGCCCGCCGAGAACTGGGCATAATCAAATTCTGAGCAGCTTCGAGATGTTTGATACTCTGGCGGTATTGTCCCCTT
>JBCBEA010000363.1:0-4825 GCA_038529195.1 Cyanobacteria bacterium J06600_6 | reverse complement strand
GCTCAATTGTTATGGATTTAGATTTGAAACATGAGGAGTTTTGCCATTCTCTACACTTTTTGTCCTGTACTTAGAAAAATCCTTTATCCTCAGTATCTCAAGGACGAATTATTGTGAATACCAATCTTAGGTCAAGTTGAATTAGTCAAAGATATTAATCCGGGCGCTAGAGGCGAAGAAGAATTTACTTTTCCGTCAGGCTCGTTTCCTTCTGACTTGACAGCATTGGGCGATCGCTATGTTTTTATCGGCTTATCTAACAATTAGAGAGACAGTTATTTTTGGTAATTTGCCGATCTGCGATCGCTTTAAAGACTTAAAGTGTGGTGTGGCAATAATCGACCTACAGACAAAAAAAATGACTAGCTGCTTGGGATTTAAGTCTAGAGTAGAGGAAGTCTTTGATGTTCAGATTTCAAATTATCAACAGCCAGTAGTTTCAGAACCTTATGCCACCACCGATAGAGATAATCAGATTTGGTCTTTACCTGCTAGCGCTGCTGAGATCGTTAAAATGATGTTCATAAATTACCTTACCAGCCCAAAACTCATAGAGATCGAAGATTTAACAGGGATTTACTATCTAAGGTGGGTAAAATTTGATAGCCTAAGTTTAATAAGCTTTGGGAATGAATCAAGAGCGTGGAAATATCAATTGGTCGCGGAAAACAGGCTCGTAGAGCCTATGGATTTGATGAAATCGCATTATCCCCTGGAGTGCGTACCCTAGACCCCAGTTTAGCGGATACTACCTGGGAAATTGGCGGAATCAACCGTGAAATACCCATCCTCGCTAGTGCAATGGATGGTGTGGTTGATGTGAAAATGGCAGTATTGCTTTCCCAGTTGGGATCGATTGGAGTCTTAAACTTAGAGGGGATACAAACTCGATATGAAGATCCAGAGCCGATTTTGCACAAGATCGAATCGGTAGGAGTAGATGGCTTTGTTGGTTTGATGCAGGAGCTTTATGCCGAGCCGATCAAGCCCGAATTAATCACGAAAAGAATTCAGGAAATTAAGAGTCAAGACGCGATCGCCGCAGTAAGCTTAACTCCAGCAGGTGCAGGTAAATATGGCAAAATCGTCGCCGAAGCAGGGGCAGATCTCGTATTTGTGCAGGCGACAGTAGTTTCAACCGATCATTTGTCTCCTGAAGCGATCGCGCCCTTAGATTTATCAAGCTTTTGCCAGGAAATGCCCATGCCCGTAATTTTGGGCAACTGCGTTACCTATGAGGTGACCATGAAGCTGATGAAAGCAGGGGCAGCAGGGGTACTCGTCGGGATTGGACCAGGTGCAGCATGTACCTCCCGTGGTGTATTGGGTGTTGGCGTCCCCCAAGCTACTGCAACCGCTGACTGTACCGCAGCACGAGATGATTACTTTAAAGAAACGGGTAGATATGTACCAGTTATCTCCGATGGGGGAATTGTGACTGGGGGTGATATTTGCAAATGCCTTGCCTGTGGCGCTGATGCGGTGATGATTGGTTCTCCCATTGCCCGTGCAGCAGAAGCCCCTGGAGGCGATTTCCACTGGGGTATGGCAACTCCTAGCCCTGTGTTGCCCCGTGGTACAAGAATTAAAGTGGGTACAACTGGCTCAATTAAAGAAATACTAGTTGGTCCTGCCAAACTTGATGACGGAACCCATAACCTTCTGGGTGCGATCAAAACCAGTATGGGAACATTGGGAGCAAAAGACCTCAAGGAAATGCAAAAAGTAGATGTGGTAATTGCGCCATCCCTACTGACAGAAGGAAAAGTTTACCAAAAAGCTCAACAGCTTGGTATGGGTAAATAGCGATCGGACGCGCAGCTATTTGATCCAAAGGACTAACTTCATATCGCGAAGCTTATCCTCCTTCTACAAAGGGCTTGTACCCATGTACGTAATCCTTTAGAAATTCTTCAGGGCTATTTACTAGTTAGACAAGGCGTTGCTGATTTGATGTATCCCACAAGGGGACAACATGAAACAGAAAGGTAATCTGATGGTAGCTATCAGCTTTTTGATTAATTCACTTAGAGGGTGTTTGAGAAGTTGTTTTTTATACAAGTCAGTTCTTAGTTCTGCCCCCCTTGCCCCCCAAATTTGGGGGGAACAAGATCTAAAAGTCCCCCAGATTTGGGGGATTTAGGGGGCTTTCAGGTAACGTTTTATACTTTTAAAACATACTCTGATACTGTCTGGTCTGATTTAATTCTTCAATACGACAAGCTTTAACAATCTGGCAAGACATAGAGCCAAGTTATTTCGAGCATTTCGTTATCTATAGCAACAAATCCCACCACCAGACCGTTGTCTTCAGCTACCCAGACATCTCCTGCGAAAACTCTTCATAAGCCAGAAGGAGCATTATCTAACAAAGCACTCATCATTTTCTCGAAGTTTTGCCGAAAAACTACAGCGAGCAAACCACAGATAACAGTGATTGCAGTCATTACCCACCAAAAATGATTCACTTGCCAGACACCACCGAACAATATAAAGACAATTAGTCCAGCAGCAGCACCACCTGAAAATAGTAGTACTGTTTCTTTGAAAGTGCGATATCCGTTTGCTATCTTTTTGTCTGTCACGATCTTTCCGCCCACAACTTATCAACTATGTTCTCGGTTGTTTTTAGCTTGATTCTAGTGAAATTTTAACGCAACATTAGGTTCTAATTCATTCCAGTTTAGCGATCGCCTTGATGCATACTACGCTGGTTTTTCTTTCGCATTTTAAACTCGTAATTCCTGTCTGGCTTGAGTAAGAACTTGTCCCGCAGATTGAGCAAAAACGACAGTGAGTATTAGCCCTAAAATGAAGTCTGGCAAAAACGAACCAGTTAAAAATACTAATCCAGCAGTCAGCAATACCGAAGTATTAGCAATAATGTCGTTACGGGAACATAGCCAAACCGAGGACATATTGATATTGTCGTTACGGTGACGAATTAACAGTAAAAAGCAAATTAGGTTAGCTACTAAAGCTAGAATACCAATCTCGCTCATCAAACTAACTGTGGGAACGGTTTGAGCAAATAATTGATAGGTAGCTCTAGCAAATACAGCGATCGCCGTTAGAAACATAATACCGCCCTTAAGTATTGCCGATCGCGCCTGGGCTTTTTTACCTTTTTGAATCACGTAAAGGCTACAGCCATAAACTAAAGCATCTCCCAGCATATCCAAGGAATCCCCGGTGAGAGATAGAGAAGCTGCTCTAATACCTCCACTAAATTCGACCACAAACATCACTGCGTTGATTACCAAAATAATCCACAGTATTTTAGCCTGACGTTTTTGCAGCTTTTCTAATTCCTTAGCTTTGTGTTGACAACAATGTTCTGACATTATTTTTATCTAAACGTTCAAATGATTGTTTGAATGAAGTTATTTTATCCTCAAACGTTCAAAAGAACATTAGAATGTAAACCAAATTAAAGCAATCAAAACAGAGAAGGACTTATATATATTAATTACAAGCTAAAGTAACTCCCGCAAAGCATAGCTGAGAATATCGGTAACACGCCGATCTTTCAGGGAATAATAGGCTAATTTGCCGTCATTGCGGTATTTAAGTAATTTCAAATCTCGCATTTTCCGCAGATGATGGGAAGCGGTAGCGATCTTGACATTTAACATAGCTGCAATATCGCAGACACAAAGTTCATCGCCGTTTCTGAGGGCATAAAGTATCTTAACCCGCGATCGTTCTGCCAACGCACCAAAGATAATTGTCATTTCCTCTAAAGTATCCTCGGTCGGAAAAGTTTCCCTAATTTGAGTAACTAATTCGGTGTTAAAGCATTTTACCTTGCAAATATCGTCTGCTTTAGTTTTGGTTTTACTCACGGGTATTTAGGGATAAAGGCTAAGTCTATTTAGTTCAATGGTACAAGATACTTGATTTTCTAATAGGTTAGACGGGCGATCGCTTTTCCCTACCCAAAAATTTGCCTTACTCTATATCATTTGAGTCGATTGAATTCTTTTTCCGTAATTCCCATTTGCTTGAGTATTTCTTGAAATAACCAGCTACCAATTTCCGCCTTGCCATGAATAGGAATAGTAGTCGCTCTCCCGTCAGGATGTTTCCAGCGTGCATGAGAGCCTTTTTGTCTGGCTTTTGTAAAACCAAGCTTTTTCGCAACTCTTTCTAATTCCTTTGCTTTAGCTGGCATTATTAATAACTAATTCAACATCTTGAGGAAGAGAACGCTTCATTTCTTGATGTTCTTCGACTATCATGTCAAAAACATTATCTAATTCTGCTTTTGCTGCTTAGGCTGTTTCTCCCCAAGCATGACACCCTTCGATTGCAGGTAAGTAAGCCACAAAAGTATTGTTATCATCGGGACGAATGACAATTGTGTAATCTTGCAGAGACTTCATTAGTTATTTGATTAGCTGAAATGTTCTTCTAATTATAAAGGGATTTAATACATGAGTTGGCGATCGCGTTTATTTTCTGCAAGCTCGCGATCGCTATTTTTTTGTTTATCTTTGAACATCACTTGTTTTTTTATAATATCCATTTGTCAACAAAATCATTTTCTAATTCTTTAATATAATGTTCTGTCGGTTCACCCTTAATTAATGAAAAGATACTAGCTATCTGACTCCAGATACCAATTAAATCTTCTGTAGAAATTTTCAATTTTTTCGGAGTCTCGATTCGGTAATGAATTGCACTATTTCGGAATTTAACCAATTCCCTAATTCTACTGATATCGATATTTTTATTTACAATTTCTTCTTTAAAACAGAACATTAATTTTGGCATTAATTCAGAGCGATCTATGCTTTGGTAGTGAAACGATTCTATTTTTTTT
>JBCBEA010000362.1:0-4833 GCA_038529195.1 Cyanobacteria bacterium J06600_6 | reverse complement strand
ATTAAATCAAATACCTCTACTCTCGTTTTAGTCAGTCGCCAGCCAATTTTAGCCCCGAATAAAGACAGTTGGGCAGGAGATTTATTAGCTCAATTTCAGGCAGAAAACTTAGTAGCGGATTTACAGGGGAACTCAGAGTTTGGCGGTTATGTAACCCTCTCGGCTGAAAAGGTTCTCGAAGCTAATCCAGAAACTATTTTACTGGTCGATCCTGGTAGAGAAAATATTGAGGAACAGTTGAAATCAGAACCCTTTTGGCAGGAGTTAGAGGCTACTAAAAGCGAAAATGTTTATGTTTTCGAGTATTATGGGCTGGTTAACCCTGGAAGCCTGGCAAAAATCGAAGAATCTTGTCAGCAATTGAGTCAGATTTTTAACAACAATTAGGGCAGAGGGCAGAAGGCAGAAGGCAGAAGGCAGAAGTTCAATCAATCTTTTTTTATGAATGATTTAGGATAGCTATAGTTGCTGGGAATTGCGATCGCAGTTAAGTTTTAGTGGTATGCCAATCTATGTAATCGCTATTTAAAAAATATCGGCTGGATCGGCAGAACGTAATTTATTGGTAGCCATCGCCCCTGCAACTCCGCACATAACTAGAGTCAAACCAAAGACCCGCAGGATAATATCGGGACGCATGATTAGGGGAATCTTAGTTAATTCGGTCAGCAAGACATAAACTCCATAGGAAGAGAGAATTCCAGGCAAAAAACCTAGCATGCCCAATAATAAAGCCTGTTGCAGCACTACCGATAGTAGAGAAGCATCTGAATAGCCGATCGCTTTTAGAGTAGCGTATTCGTGCAGGCGATCGCTAACGTCGGTATAAAGAATCTGATAAACAATTATCGTCCCGATCACAAATCCCATAGCTGCACCAAAGTTCAGCACTTTTCCATTAGGTAGAGAAGCACGATAGGCCTGTTCGGCAGCAATTGTCTCTTCCCTGGTCATCACTTTAACTACGGGGGGTAAGCTGGCTTTAATTCGGGCTTGGGCTACCAGGGGATCGATTCCAGGTTCGAGAGTTATTACGCCAACGCTAAAATTCTCGATGCTACTTTGCCCATGACGACGAGCATAATTCCAGTCGCTCATCACCACATGACCGTTATCAAAGAGGGTGCTACCCAGGCTAAACAAACCAACTACTCGCACACGGCGGTTATTCATTACGGTAGTAACTTCCTGCTGCTGGTTATATTGCTTTGTAACCGCGCCTAATTTCTCTTGAGATAGGCGATCGAATAAAATTGTATCGGTAGTTTTTAAGCGATTTAGCTGGCTATTAATTTCTGGCGATTTAAAAACAGGGTGAATCGGGTTGAATGCCAGAATTTTAACGGTATTAGGAAATAATTCCTCCTGTACCTGGTTTTGAACGTCCTTATGCTGACTCGAACTCGTATTTCCCAATAAATCTTGTGGATCGACCCAGTTTGCTTCACGGATATACAAAGGCGCAACTTCAGTAACTTCTTTAAGTGCTTTTGCCTGATTGAGATATATTTTAGGAATAGAGCTACCGTCAATCGTGGCAGAATAAGCGGAAACCAAAAACAGGTCGCCGTTCAGCTGTTCGGGAACTAATTTTATTCCGTCAAATAACAAGGCTCGTAATCCTAACTGAGTAAAAATCAAAATATTAGAAAAAGCAACCCCCGTCAAAGCGACTGCGAGACGAAACTTACGGTGAGATAATTGCGACCAAGGTAAAGACTGTCTGGTTTTGATTCTGGGTAAAAATGATTTAGATTTTAACTTCATGCGATCGCCTGTTTCCCACTAAAATAAAAATTATCGATATAAATTCTCAAGATACATAGCAGTCCAAAATCATTCATGAAAAAACGATTCACTTCACTTCTGCCTTCTTCCTCTGCCCTCTGCCCTCTGCCCTCTGCCTTTTGCAACAAATCAAATAAGATTGCTATATAGCCTATAAAGTAATGACTGAAAGCCGCTATACAAAATACGATACATGGGCTTGGCTTTATAACCTGACAATGGGTTCAACCTACGCCAAAACTCAGTTTGAAACTCTAAACAAAATTCTCTTGCCCAATCTAAAACCCCAGAGCCATATTCTCGACCTCTGCTGTGGTACGGGACAGCTAACGGTTTTATTAAGCAAAAAAGGCGATCGGGTCACGGGTTTAGACGGTTCGGAGGAAATGCTCAAGTACGCTCGACAAAATGCTCAAAGCCAAGATTTGGCAAGTTTTATTCTGGGTGATGCCCGCAGTTTCAGCTTAGATAAGCCTGTTGATGCCGTAATTTCAACCAGTGCCTCTCTCAATCATATTATGAGCCTGTCAGAATTAAAGAGCGTCTTTATACAAGTAAATAATGCCCTAGTAGGCGGCGGGGTTTTCTTTTTCGATATCAATCATCACGGTCAGCTACAAAAGTGGTGGAACAGTAACTTAACTGAAGGTGAAATTGAGCCAAATTACGCCTGGGGAATAACTCCCCATTACGACTCCCAGAAGAGAACAGGAAGTTTTCAGGTTAAGCTTTATCAAGCTACGGGCGAAAATAATAGCTTGTCCCAGACCCTTAAAAACACAGTTTATCAAGTTCTCAGCCTCAAGCTGCTAACCAGGTTTAGACTCAAAATACTAAACAAATTTGCTGCATGGCAACCCAACTGGGATTACGCCGAACTAGACTATCCCGTGCGCGGACATACCCCCGAAGAAATCAAACAGGCTCTAACAGAAACAGGCTTTTCTAATATTTCCGTACTCACCCTAGATGGAACGGAATTAGACGATAATCATTCCGCTTACTTTATGGCGTATAAATAGGCAACGGGAAGCAGAGGGAGCAGAGGGAGCAGAGGGAGCAGAGGGAGCAGAGGAGGCAGAGGGAGTACTCCTAAATTTAACGATGCCCATGAAAGCGATTTAACTTATTGAGAATAATAAGCAAGTAGTCTAAGATAAGTATGTGTGCATAATCTGCACCGATAAAAGGATTCTCCTCGATATATTTATATATACTTCTGAAGCAACCTCAGAATAGCCACAAGCCCCATGGTCGTTAGTAAAAGCAAAAGTAGTACTCAACAAGAATATATTGACTCACTTATCGAGTCATATATCAAAAAAACAACCTCTTCTAAACGCATGGCAGAGCAACATCGTTCTGTATTTGCGGATAAGAGTTCTTTGGGCTTTAATTTTTCCCTTGAGCTAAAGGAAATCTGTTATCCCGTGGTGTGCGATCGCTCTTCAGGTTCGCGAATTTGGGATATCGACGGTAACGAATATATTGATATTCTCATGGGTTTGGGAATCAATTTATTTGGTCATAATCCAGATTTTGTTAGGAAAGCGATCGAGCAGCAATTGCAAAAAGGCATACAGATCAGCCCTCAGAACGATCTGGCGGGAGAAGTTACCCAGCTAATTAGCGAACTTTCGGGGATGGAGCGTGTTACCCTGAGCAACACGGGGACAGAAGCCATAATGACGGCAATGCGAATTGCCAGGGCTGCTACTAATAAGTCCAAAATTGCCATTTTTACTAACTCTTATCACGGTCATAGTGATAGTACTCTAGTTCGGGCAAAGATTACGGAATACGCTAAAAAAGCTGCTAATCGAGTTTTAGATAAATCTAGCGGTTGGCTGAAAACCCTGGTAAGTCCCTTACAGTCTGGACTAAAAGGCAGTATTAATCCTGCTGCTGTTCCTGCTGCGATCGGTGTATCGGCTAATGCGGCTAAAGATATTTTAGTTTTAGACTATGGTAATCCTCAATCCTTAGAGATTATTAAAGCCAATCAAAAAGACCTCGCTGCGGTAATCGTCGAGCCAATTCAGAGTCGCTGTCCCGAACTCCAGCCAACCGAGTTTTTACAGGAGTTGAGAAGCATCACCCAAGATTCGGGCGTAATCTTAATTTTTGATGAAATGGTAACGGGCTTCAGACTGCTTCCTGGTGGCGCACAGCAATGGTTTGACATCAAAGCCGATCTTGTTACCTATAGTAAAATTATTGGTGGCGGAATGCCCATGTCGGCGATCGCAGGAAAAGCCGAATATATGGCAAAGATAGACGGTGGAGTCTGGAACTACGGTGACGACAGCACCCCAACGGAAAAGACCACATTTTTCGCTGGTACTTTTTGTAAACATCCTCTATCTCTAGCAGCATCTAAAGCCGTTTTATTAGAAATTAAAAGTAAAGGAGATACAATTCACCAGCAGTTAAATCAGCGTACATCTCAACTAGTAAATGACCTAAATCAATATACAGAACAAGAAAATATTCCCGTTCGGTTTACCTGTTTTGGTTCGTTTTTTGCGATCGCCATGACACAAAGTAAACTTTCGCCGACAGCAATAAATTTGTTATCCTATCAACTGCTTAACCAAGGCATTCACTTACGGAATGGAGATAAAGGCGGATTTTTATCCACTGCCCATACAGAAGCAGATATAAGCTCGATCCAGTTAGCCTGGCAGCAGGGCTTAAAAACCCTCCAGCAAGCAGAATTTATCTAAAATTTTATCTGAAATATTATTTGAATAATCATGAGTCAAGATAATCAAGAAGACAAAACCATCTATTTAGTCGTCATGGATGAAGAAGAACGATATTCTATTTGGCCAGAATATAAAGAAATCCCCTACGGCTGGAAAGCAGAAGGAAAAAGCGGTCTGAAATCTGAATGCCTAGAGCATATTAAAGAGGTTTGGACAGATATGCGCCCTCTCAGCTTAAGAAAACATATGGAACAGCAACAAGCTGCTTCGGAAGCCAATAGCTAATCGCCCACAAAACGAAGCTTTGTTAGTCGTCTTGCGACGATCTGAGCCAAAG
>JBCBEA010000361.1:0-4862 GCA_038529195.1 Cyanobacteria bacterium J06600_6 | reverse complement strand
TCCATGTTGATCGGATCGACATCAATGGTCATGCTGACGGTTTTTGGTAAATGCGATCGCCATAAATTTAGATC
The DNA here is from genome assembly GCA_038529195.1 of Cyanobacteria bacterium J06600_6. Taxonomy (GTDB): domain Bacteria; phylum Cyanobacteriota; class Cyanobacteriia; order Cyanobacteriales; family Xenococcaceae; genus Waterburya. The sequence goes on along the minus strand of JBCBEA010000361.1, from coordinate 4,788 downwards.
GGGTAGATTGTCCTTGGCAGTGGCGGGAAATTTGAGCAATATTTGCCAGCGATAGCGACGGGCAACACGCATAATATTGGCTGGGGCGGGTCCCAAGATTTCGTATTCAGAACCTAAACTATCTATCAGTAAATCAGCAAGGGTTTCAGCAGCCTGTTGGACTTCTCGTTCATTAATGCTGCTCAGTTTGATTAGAATTAGATTGCCGTAGGGAGGATAGTTTAGCTCGGCTCTCTGCTCCAATTCTGTGGTGCTAAAGTCATAATAATTATGAGTTTTAACAGCTTGAATTACAGGATGTTCGGGAGAATAGGTTTGTAGGATTACTTTGCCTGGTAAGTCGCCTCGACCCGCTCGACCCGCTACCTGAGTGAGAGTTTGGAAAGCTCTTTCGGCTGCCCGATAGTCGCTACGGTGCAGCAGTCCATCCGCTGCCACAATCCCCACTAGGGTGACTCCCGCAATATCCAGTCCCTTAGTCAGCATTTGTGTACCAATCAGAAGATCTGCTTCTTTGTGAATAAAGCGATCAATTAGCTGACGGTGTTGCCCCTTGTTTCTAGTGGTGTCGCTATCAAAGCGAATACATTTGAGATCGGGAAATAGTTTGGCGAGTTCTTGAGTTACCTTTTGTGTCCCGCTACCAAAAAATTTGAGATAGGGAGAGCTACATTCTGGACAAGCTTCAGGCTGTATTTTCGTGTGGTTACAGTAGTGACAGCGCAATAGTTTAGCTGCTCCCTCATGGGCATGATGATAGGAAAGAGAAACATCACAGTCGGGACATTCCATTACGTAACCACAGCTGCGACAGGAGACAAAAGTGCTGTGTCCTCGGCGGGGAATGAATAAAATACCCTGCTCTCCTCGTGACTGCATTTCGGCGATCGCTTTTTGCAGAAAAACGCTAAAAATTGATTTATTACCTCGACTCAACTCCTGACGTAGATCGATGATGCTTACCTGGGGCAGCGGGCGATCGGCAATTCTTTTTGGTAAAGACAGATAGTAATTATTATTTGATATATTTTGAGATGATTGCCCATTGTCCATTGTCCATTGCGAGACAGTCCGTTGCGGGTGTTCCTCCCGTTGTCGGAACTGTCGAGGGTGTCCATCGTTCATTGCTGCCAAGAGGCTTTCGAGAGAAGGAGTAGCAGAACCCAAAATCATCGGGCAGCTTTCTAACTCGGCTCGCCACTGAGCTACCCTACGGGCGTGATAAGTCGGAGTGGGTCGATCTTGCTTAAAACTAGAGTCATGTTCTTCATCAAGAACAATTAAGCCTAAATTTGGTAGAGGTGCAAAAATCGCCGAGCGCGTGCCAATTACTACCTGGGGTTCTCCCTGAATCGTCTGTCGCCAGGTGTCGTAGCGTTCTCCTGAGGATAGTTTACTGTGATAGACACATACGTGATCGCCAAATCGCGCCCGAAAGCGATCGGTTAACTGAGGAGTTAGACCAATTTCAGGCACTAGTACTAGAGCAGATTGACCCCGTTCTAAAACAGGTGAGATCGCCTGGAGATAGACCTCTGTTTTACCTGAACCCGTTACGCCGTGCAGCAAAATTTGAGCATAGCTCTGCTGGGCGTTAATTACCTCTAAAGCTTTGGCTTGAGCCTGACTTAATTCCTTCGGCTGATCTGCTGCCTGTAGAATCCCCTGTTCTTTACGCAAAATTTCGCGATCGCTCAAAACTAAATAGCCTTTAGCTTCTAGCTTTTTAATCGTTGTGCTGGTGGTACGGCACAAATCAATTAGATCTTTGAGCCATAATTCTCCACCCCTGTTTTTGAGGATCTGCAATATTTCCTGTTGACGATTAGTCAAATCTGCCAGCAGACTATTGGTTGCCAGGGTTACAGCGGTTTTGAGCTTGGGTTTGACTCGTTTGGGTGGTTCAAGATAATTTTCTACCCAGCCTCGTTTGCTGAGTTCTCTGATACCTCGACCTGCACCTTTAATTTGATTACGAAGATAGTTAACGCTATAGTCACCGTCTTTCTGACTTTGTAGCAGCCTTAGAACTTCACCCGCCACTGAACTACAAAAAATTTCAGCACCATTGGGTAAATCTGAGCTTAATCTAACCCTTCTTTGAGATTTACCCAGTAATCCAGGAGGCAACGCAACTCGAATCGCACTCATCAAATCGGCACTATAGTAGTTGGCAATTTTGGCTAGTAGCTGCCAGTACGTATCTTGAAAGAAGCCAGAAGTAATTACGTCTTCAACAGGACGAATTTTAGCGGGGGCTAAATCTATCGGCGGAGTAGATCGCAGACGGACGGCAATCCCACCAATTAGCTGCATCCCAAAAGGCACGCTGACAATATCTCCAGACTTTACCTCTAGCTCGACGGGAATGCTGTAGGTATAAAGTCCCTGTGTTCCAGGAGAATCTACCAATACTTCTACCCATTGCGAAGAGGGAAGAGTATAGTTTGTGACTGGTTCGGCTGCTAATAAGCTAGTTTGAATCGCTGAAGCATAGGTTATTTCTGGTGCTGTAGCTTGAAGAGAGTGCTCGCACTTCTGCGCACCTTTCGCATCGCCACTATTTTTCAAAGAAGAATCCCCATCGCTACTAATTAGCATTGAAACCTTATAAGTGAGACGTACAAGAATACTATTCTATATCTCCTTTTGTTTGCGCAAGTGATTTCACTGAGATTTGAGACGATTTCTGATTTCAGAGTCGATGTTCTCAGAAGAATTAGTAGAAATAAACTACCTATATTTACTGAGTGTCTGAACGCCAATTTTTTTAATTTACAAACACAGTCAGGTAAGTAAAGTTAATTTTTATCAGCGAGTCGTCGCATCCTTCAATCCTTACTTGATAACTTTTTAAGATCAGTTTTCAGATAGTAAAAATACTATTCACTGCTCCTTTTTCTCTTACCTTGAACTCTATTTTTGTATTCTAAGCAACATTAATTGTGATGAAAAACAGCTATCTTCTAGGTGTAAAAAAAAATACATTGTGCCAATCAGACTTAGGTCATAGCTTCGTTACAAAATTTGCTTTTAAGTAAACAGAGCTACATTTTTTTACTTAATTTCATGAAAAGATGTTAAATGAACCTGTTTGTCATAAATACACAAAAACGGAGTGAGTTTTAAATAGTTAACTTCACTCTAGCCCATAGTATAAAGTACTTACAATTAAGTGCTCAGTATCTATTGAGCTTACAAAATACTGTATTGAGAACAGGAATAACATTAAGAAAAGCTATGTTTTCACTTTAAATATCCTGAAGTGTGAGAGTTTGATAATCAAAAGTAAAACTTAGATAACGAAGGACAATTTTTAAGACCAAAGAGTTACATTACTTATCATTTAAGCTTCATTTTTACCTGCAGATAAATAATGTTTAACTAATTTAAGATAAGCAAACAAAATGTAAACTTACGCTTTCATTCAAAACTGATTATATATTTTCTGCCGAATACCAAAAGTATTTTTTAGCAAGAGAGGGATTAAGAACATGACCATAGCTAAGGTAAATGATGCCTACATAACTGACATTGCTGTAGATGAAGTCCTCGATGACATAAGTGAAGATTTAAAACTTGTCGAGGCAGAATATTCAAATCAGGGTCGAGGAAAAAATGTTGGTAGTGGTCGTAAGCTACCGTTAGAAGACAATATTGGCGCTTTTTTCAAAGAGATGGCTCGTTATCCCTTATTAACGGCAGAAGAGGAGATAACCCTGGCGAATGACGTCAAAATGATGCTGGAAATTGAAAGAACAAAACAGAAGCTTATAGATGCAGAAGAGCGATCGCCCTCCAAGGAAGAAATTTCTGCAGCCATGGATATCGATCTCAAACAGTTAGAGCTTTTGCAGTATCGTGGCAAAGTTGCTAAACGCAAAATGATTCGTTCTAATCTACGTTTAGTGGTGTCGATCGCCAAAAGATATTTGAATCGTGGCGTACCTTTTCTAGACTTGATTCAGGAAGGAGCGATCGGTTTAAACCGAGCAACAGAAAAATTTGATCCTAATAAAGGCTATAAATTTTCTACCTACGCTTACTGGTGGATTCGTCAGGCAATCACCCGTACGATTGCTAATGATGCACGGACAATTCGCCTCCCAATTCATATTGTTGAGAAGCTAAATAAGCTCAAAAAAGCGCAGCGTAACCTTAAGCAAACTCTACAGCGCAACCCCAGTGAAGATGAACTAGCAGCAGAGCTAGGTATGACTGCCCCTCAGCTGCGTCAGCTGCTAGAATTGCGTCGTCAGTCTCTATCTCTCAACCATCGAGTAGGTAAGGCAGAAGATACGGAGTTGGTCGACTTGTTAGAAGATAGCGATCTCCAGCTACCTGAAGAGCGCATGAACGAAACAATGATGCGCCAGGAAATTACCGATGTCCTTAATGATGTTTTGACTCAGCGAGAAAAGGATGTAATTTGTCTGCGTTATGGTTTGGCAGCTAGTCAGCCCTATACCTTAGAGGAAGTAGGAGGCATGTTTAGCCTCTCTCGTGAGCGAGTGCGTCAAATTCAGAGCAAAGCGATGCGTAAGCTGCGTCGTCCTCAGGTTGCCCGTCGTCTAAAAGGCTGGTTGAATTAGAACAGTAATCAGTAAACAGTAATCAGTAATCAGTAGAAGTCGCAAGTTAAAGTTTGAGGCTTCTTTTTTTTGCTTTGGTCATTAAGTAATGTCGTGCGACAGGTTATTCTTCGTAGCTCTAAGCTCTAAGCTCTAAGCACAGCGCATACGCGCACAAAGGCGCTTAGTTCGCCGCATGTTCGTCGTGTGCGACGAC
>JBCBEA010000360.1:0-4881 GCA_038529195.1 Cyanobacteria bacterium J06600_6 | reverse complement strand
AAATAACCATCGTTGCAGATACGGGAGAAATATTGACGCTAAACCAGATTGGGCAATCATCAACCTCAAAGCTATATTCGAGATTAATAGTCTGTTGACTCTGTAGAACTTCTTGAATTACATTCTGATATTTTTCGGCTTCAGCACCATCAAACAATTTCGTCAGGGTTTGTTCGATCGCTCGCTCATAGTCAATAGCATAACTAGAGTTAGAGAGGTTAGTTGGTAAAATCTGAATTGAATTATCTGCCGAATCAATAGTTAAAACTAAGTCGGTCATGGCTTCAAACATAGCTCGTATCTGAGCCTCGCTTGAATGTAACTTCTGCTCTAGTAATTTTCGCTCGGTAATTACCTCACAGAGCATTAACAAACCACCAATCTTGCCTTCTAAGTCGTGCCAGGGCATTAGCTCCCAACGTAACCAATCAACTCTGCCATCAGATCGAACAAAACTATCTTCTTCACTTTTGAGAAACTCAACTCTGCCCGTTAAAATATCCTGATGATCTTGTTTCCAGCGTTCGGGAAGTTCGGGAAACACCTCATAATGAGATAGACCAACAATATTTTTGTTTTTTAACTGATAATCTTGAATCCAGCGATCGCTGGCGACTATATAGCGTACTTCTCTGTCTAACATGGCGATCGCAGCAGGGGCACGACGGACGAATAACTCTAGTAGGTGTTGGTTATTCCGTAGCATTACTTCGCTTTGCTCGCGCTGTTGAATTTCCAATTGTAGATGTTGGGTCTGTTGATTTAATTCCTGCTTCAAGGTGCTAATTACACTATAAAGCTCAGTAGTATTAAAGACTCGCAGCATATCCTGAAAACCAATAATGCCGATTAGTTTCCCTGATTTGCCCGTCACTACTAATCTGCGTACCCGCAGCTTTATCATTTGCTGCTGTACCGCAAGTAAAGAATCTGTCGGCTTCATACAGATTAAGGGGGTGCTCATCACTTCTCGAGCGGGCGTATGCAGCAAGTCTAAGCCAAGAATTTGGAATTGAACGATATCTCGCTCGGTGATGATACCGATTGGAGTTCCTAGATACAGATATTTTTCGGTTTGCTCGGATTGGCAAGTTTGGGACTCCGCTCCCTCTAAAGGCAATAATTGGCGCTCGACTATGACTACACAGCTTTGATTGTGTTCTGCCATTAGCTGAGACAGGCTAAGAATTGATGTGGTTGGAGATGCTTGAAGAACAGCTTTATTCATGACCTCTTCTACAGTACGCATCTTTAGTAGATTGGTCGGGTTTAAAGCGCGGGAAATGTTTTCAGAAGCGATCATTCCTGTTAATTGTCCCGAATCGTCAACAACAGGAAGATGCCGAATTTTGTGCTGTCGCAAAATAGACATTATTTGATAAATGTCCTGAAAATCACTTTCTTTAAAGGTAACGACATTTCTGCTCATTACTTCCCCCACGGTCAAAGATTTGAGGTCAGCATTTGCGGCGGAAAGCTTGACGATATCTCTTTCTGTCAGGACTCCTACTAACTTGGTATTTTCTAATATTAAAAGATAGCTAAAGCGAGAAATTCCCATCCCTGGGGTGCGATCGCTAGATAAAGCCAGACTATGAGGCTGATTTAGCCTGGCAATGGCATCAATTACTAAGGCTTCAGGAGAAATAGTCAGGGGATTAGACTCAATAACTTCTTCGAGAGTGGGCAGCTTAAAGCCTAATTTTTCCTTAGACATAATTATAATTTGAAGTGTAAAATGCTTTTCTTAGAACTTTTTTTAATTCTCAGGTAAATATATCCGCTCATTTTACTATTCCCAAGCTAGGACTGAAAATAAACAGTAAAAAAAACAACAGTAATTTTTTTGTGCTTGCTGAGCAATACAAAACAGCCACAATAGCGCCAATAACAAAATGTTTTAACTGCAGTTGAAGTATAAATTCGCCTGAAATTTTTCTGGTTAAAATTAGGTTTAGAAAGGCAACATTTTATCAATAGTAATTAATTACGATTAGATTAGCCAGCAACTAAATTACATTTAGGCTGCTTAATTTATTTATCTATTCGGCTTGTAGACAAATAAGCAGATTTTTCTCGGTTTAAGTCATCGTACAATTACAATTAGCTACTTAAACCTCGTAGAGTTGAACCCTATGATTTAATTAGATTCTGCACTGTTTCTTTGAATACGGTGACCTGTTTATCATTGGGTTGAGTCTGTTGCCAGGGTTCTCTTTCCATTAAGCGATCGCACCATAAGTTGATCGGGGTAAACTGATTCAGATCAAAACCTAATTTATTAATCAACAAGATATTGTTGCCTGCCACAATATCACCAAGAGAAAGATTTTCTCCTCCAAAAAAATTCCCGCTTCCTAGTAACTCGGAGAGAAATTTAAGTATACGCTTGATTTTGCGCTTTGCTTGAGCTAGATCTGGAGAATTTGCTGCTGCACAAATTAAGGGAATGACAAGAGAAGACAGCTCATTATTAGCAACCATTTGTGCCATTCTGACTTTGGCTAATTGAGTCGGATTTTTGGGTAATAGAGAATGCTGAGGATATTTACATTCCAGGTAATCTAAGATTGCTAAAGATTCTAATACTCGTAAACCGTCATCAATAATTACAGGGACATGATGGAAAGGACTAATTTTGAGAAAGTCAGGCTTAAACTGCTCCCCATTTTTGAGGCTGACTATAATCGGCTCAAAAGGAATCTCTTTTTCTAGCAAAACAATCCAAACGCGACGAGCTAGAGGCGATAAAGGGTGATAGTAGAATTGCAGCATGGACACCAGATATTAATTACTTTCTGTTTTCTCGATATAGGCGTAAAGCTAATTGCCCTGCGGGGGTAGCGCGTAATTCTGCTATTGACGTAGCTCTTTCAGGAGACAATTTAGATAGTCTTGAATCGTAAAAAGGATGATTTGGCGGGCGTAAAATAGGGGCAGCCAAGGCTGCAAAAGTAAGATCCCCAGCGGTAATGCGATCGCCGACTAAGTATTTTTGACCCGCAGCTAATTCTCGATCTACCACCGCGAATACTTCTTTAATATCCTGCATGGCTGCATTTTTGGTATCAGAATTGATTTTGTATAACTGCTTGAGCTTCTGGGGAATTTTAGGAAAGATAAGTATGGCTTTAATCTTTTCTATGATTGGCGCTTTTAAACCCCAGGCGATCGCAATTTTCAATGGTTGCTGGATGGCATAGTAATAACCCACTGTTCGCGCTGCTACTCCTAACTTCTCATCAAATAGTTTTTCGAATGCTTCTACCTGGTTTCGTAACTCAGAGTCTTCTGGGTATAGTTTTTTGTCTTGAGAAATGCGATCGAGGTAATGCAAAATATCTCTTGAGTCTGTAAACGCTTTGTTTTCTGTAATTAATACAGGTACGCTGGTTCCACCATGCTGGGAGGTATATTGCCTATGAAAAGGCGGTGCATGATCTTCCTCTAGATAGTCAATCTCTAAATAATCCATTGCCCAGCGAGCTTTTTCGCAGTAATGGCTAATGGCGATCGCAATTAATTTAGGCTTATTTTTACTTGTTGTCGTGTTCATAATCGATCTTTAGTTGGACTGAAAGTACATTTGTTTTAATTCTTCGGGGATAGCCACTGGACGCATTTTTCTTAGATTTAGAAAGAATCCTGTTTGTGTTGCGGAAGTTACTATCTCGTCGCCCAAATAAATCTCCGCTTGCAGAGTACAGCGCACTTTACCTAATTTGGACATCCACATTCTTCCCACAGGACGATCAAATAGTCGCAGCGCCTTTTTATATTCGATCGCCGTCGAGCGCACAGTCGGACAGCATTCCCGCGCCATTAATTCATTGAGAGGCAAATAAGTGTCTAACATTTTTAGCCTTAAATCTTCTAACCAGCGGATATAAACGATATTGCTGACAATTCCTGCAAAATCAATGTCGTAAGTTTGAATTTTGAGGTCTATGTTTACCTCAAGGGGTTTCTTTTTCATAATTATCTGCTGGATACAAACAGACCGAACGGTCTTTAATAACTCAAAAAAATTTGCTCTATTTTGTTTATCTAAAGGGCGTTAGCAAGTAAAAACTAACCTGCGACATCATTCAATAATCAACACTATTTGCAAATAGTTCCTCAAATGTGCGATCGCTCTGCGTAAATGAACGGGATTTTGTTCGAGTTTACTCATCATCATTGCTCCTTCAATATTACAGATAATAATTGTTGCAATTTCATCGGCTTCTACAGTCGGCTTAATGTCTCCTCTTTTGATACCTTTTTTTACTATCTTGACAATTAAACCCCGCCACGAATTCATGGCTGCCAGGGCACGATCGCGCAAGGGAGAATCCGTATCATCTGTCTCAATGGCTGTATTTAAAATCGGGCAACCTCCAACAAGGGGTGGATCGTCGATATAGGTTAAATATGCTGAAACTAAAGCATTAAGTCTGGCTACTGCATTACGCTCACTTCTCACTACACTCCAAATTCTTTGACTTATCAGACTTACCCCATAGTCAAATGCTGCTAAAGCCAATTCATCTTTACTGGCAAAGTGGTTATAAATTCCTCCCTTCTTCAACCCCGTTGCCCGCATAATATCTGCCATAGAAGAACCTGCATAACCTTTTTGGTTAAAGACTGCTGCTGACTGCTCAATAATATGGGCTTTAGTTATTTCGGCTTTTGACATTTATCATACAGACCGATTGGTCTTTTATTTACTTTATCACTCTAATAATTCACAAGCCAGCCTATCTTGTTGACTTATACATCAATAAGTACTATATTACTATCAAGGTTGGCAATTGCTCGACAGTATGATAAATGTCAAAAGCCGAAATAACTAAAGCCCATATTATTGAGCAGTCAGCAGCAGTCTTTAACCAAAAA
>JBCBEA010000359.1:0-4901 GCA_038529195.1 Cyanobacteria bacterium J06600_6 | reverse complement strand
CTGCCCTTGAAAAAAACTAGAAAGATATTCAATGGCAGTTTAGCCTACTGCTGTTTCCCCTTGTAACTGCAGTCGCAGCTAGCGGTTTATTAGGAGCATTTGTCATCCCGCTCCTCAATCAGCTTAAAACAGGGCAAATTGTTCGAGAAGATGGTCCTCAGGCTCATCTAAAAAAAGCGGGAACGCCCACGATGGGGGGGATTTTTTTTGTTCCTGTCGCCGTTGTTCTAACCTTAATTTGGGTGACTGTTGTTAGCCCATCCCCGACTCTTTCTCCCGAACTAATTGCAGTTTGCCTGACAACTTTGGGTTATGGTCTAATTGGCTGGATTGATGACTGGCAAGTATTACGCCGTAAGTCGAATAAGGGTATCTCCCCACGGATGAAGCTCGGTTTACAGCTACTCTTAGGTACTTTATTTTCTGCCTGGCTGCTGTGGCATGAATCTATTGCGGTGAGCAACGTTGTACTGCCTGGGGGCTGGAAAATTGCTTTGGGCTGGTTCTTTTTGCCTCTGGCTATCTTTGTACTTGCAGCAGAAAGTAACGCCACGAATTTAACTGATGGGGTAGATGGACTGGCAGCGGGTACAGGGGCGATCGCCTTTTTCGGATTAGCAATAATTTTAGGCTGGGATTATGGAGAGCTAACAGTTTTTTGCGCCTGTATGAGCGGTAGCTGTTTGGGATTTTTGATTCATAATCGCAACCCTGCCAAAGTGTTTATGGGAGACACAGGTTCTCTTGCCTTAGGTGGTGCTTTAGCAGCAGTGGGACTCAGCAGCGGTAATCTCTGGGCATTGTTTCTGATTAGCGGCATTTTCTTTTTAGAATCTCTTTCTGTCATTGCCCAAGTTAGCTACTACAAAGCTACCAAGGGATCTGATGGTAAAGGCAAACGCCTGTTTAAAATGGCTCCCATCCATCATCATTTTGAGCTAAGCGGCTGGAGTGAAACCCAGGTAGTAGGAGCTTTTTACTTTGCGAATGCCTTACTAGTTGCGATCGCCTATTTATTTCGCTAGTTTTCTATTCCTGAATGCTAATTGGATAAAAGACGAAACTCATCTAGATTCTAATTTTATGCTCGCCTGACGAAACTTTAAGGACACCATGCTTCATGCTTGGGTCTTTTTTTATGTTTGATCTCTCAACAGTCGGTTTCTCAAGGATCAAATTTAGGGTTTAGAGGATGGTAACAGACGGGTTTTACAAGTGTTACTTATCCGATCTATTCTATGCTTTATATGTTTGAGCAGTTATTTCCTGGAGAGAGAGAACTATGAGTGACAGAACAATTATTCTTGGTATAGTTGGCGACAGTGCAGCAGGCAAAACTACCTTAACCAAGGGAATTGCTCAAGTGTTGGGAGAGGAAAATGTTACCGTTATCTGTACCGATGACTATCATCGTTATGATCGCGCCCAAAGAGCGGAAATGGGCATTTCGGCACTCCATCCTGACTGTAACTATCTCGATATCATTGAACAACATCTAGCTCTGCTGCGATCGGGACAAGCTATTCTCAAACCAATTTATAACCATACAACAGGAGCATTCGATCCCCCAGAATATATAGAACCCCGTAAATACGTTATTGTCGAAGGGTTGCTCGGATATTCGACACGCAAGATGCGCAATAGCTATGATGTCAAAACTTATCTTGCCCCTCCAGAATCTTTGCGGGCGCACTGGAAAATCAAGCGAGATACTCGCAAAAGAGGCTATAACGAAGAACAGGTTTTAAAGCAGTTAGATCAGCGAGAGCCTGATTCAGAAGCATTTATTCGTCCCCAGCGTAAATGGGCTGATATGGTTGTCTCTTTCTATCCTCCACAAGAGAAAAATGTCAGTGATGATAATCTATTGCTCAATGCTAATTTGATTCTGCGTCCCACTATTCCTCATCCCGAATTAAGTACTATTCTCAGCGATCAGGGCAACCACCTAGGAGAAGCAATTCGTTTAGGTTTAAGTCGCGATATGGGCAAGCCAGTGGACATCTTAAAAATTGATGGACATGCCAATATGGAGCAGGTAAGAGAGTTAGAGAAAATTATGTGTCAAGAAGTACCCTACCTCGGTCAATTTTGTAGCCTAGAAGGAAATCAAGAGTTAGGCAAACTTGTTGGTACAACAGGAGAAACGCTGCAAAGCTATCCTTTGGCATTGACTCAGCTAATGATTACATATCACATGCTCAAAGCAGCATCCTAGCCAAAGTTAAGATGGTATCTTCTGACCTAAAAGAAACAGAATTATCCTCTCGCTAGAGGAGCATCGGTTTTAAAACTATGGTTTTACCTTCTTCCAGCCTACAATTTTACTGCCCATCCGAAAAATCATCGAGTCGGCTAAACCCAGCTTGTAAATCGCTTGAGACAACGAACGAGTCTGCTCTTGGTTTACACTAAATAAGTGAGGGCAGTTGACAAAGTCAAAACATAAGACCGTTGAGCGACCCCAAGGCTCGCGAAAAATCATGCTATCTTGAGGCAGAAAATCTACGGTTGAACGAAATTTCGCTAAGGCAGCCTGCTCAAAATCTGCACTAGTGCAATCACGCGGTTTCAAAATTTTAGGCTCCTACATTCTGCTGGAAACAAATCTCAAATCGAACGTAACAGTGTAACTAAATGCACGGAAACCTCAATCAGTAAAGAAATGAGTCTCGCTATAATAGAGATAGGACTTTCTCCAAGCCAAACCGATGGAGTTTTGCTACTCTACCCCAACATTATCCGTAAACTGACTACAATCTATTACTCTTTTTTATAGGTTAGCATTTAGCTCTTTTGTCGTGTTAGCCACAAGCTTTTATTTAACAAAATTTTCCAATTCTACTGCGCTACGAACCTGTGTGTACTAAGTCTGTTCCTACGTTAGCCAAATCTTTATCGCCCAAGCATTGCTTTTTTTTACTAGCCTGAATTTTTATTAAAACTGTGAACTCAAAATCTAATTTGAATCGTCCACCAGAAGAGCTTAATCTGCTCCAAGATCATAAAGTTGTAAACAAGCTACCTGGCGATCTAGATGATTTTCTTCTGAAAACGGCTCTCGCTCAACAAAGTTTAGATTCTCTAGAATCTCCAACCCAACAATCAGCCCACGAAGTCCAAAAGGCACTGTACATAGCGGAGATTGACGAACAATTCTATTTTTTGGATTACAAAGTAGAGGGGTATTCTCCTAAACCAATACCTTTAAGCAGCAGTAACTTAGCAAAGTCGCCACAGTCTGAGGTGATCAGAACTGATTTAGCTCCCAAACAAGATCTTCTAACCAAGTCAGGTACATTTTTAAAAGGGAAAGGCTTACCGATTGGTATTGCTTTAGGAGTACTAGTAACCTTAGGCGCAACCCGCATTTTTGCTCCTCAAGCTGCCAATAATCAACCGTCATCAGAAATAGCTAATCAAGCTACTGCTCCTGCACAGACAGTAACGGTAACGGAAGTGGCTACTACCGATATTGATAGCACGATAGACGTTTCGGGAACTGTTGCTGCTTTTGAAAGAACTCCTGTAATGTCCCAGGCAGCAGGTTTGCAAATTAATGATGTGCTGGTAGATCGGGGTGATTATGTTGAACAGGGGCAAATTTTAGCAAGACTCAACAACCAGGTTCTAACTGCGGAAAAAGTTCAGGCTCAGGGAGCAGTAAATCAGACTCAGGCAAGATTAGAAGAACTACAGGCGGGAAGCCGTAGCGAAGAAATAGCTCAGGCAAAATCGAGGGTTGCAAACGCCCAGTCGAGGATCGTCCAGGCAGAATCCGATTTAGAACTGGTTCAGAAGCGAGTCGAACGCAATACCTCTTTACAGGCAGAAGGGGCAATTAGTCGCGATCGCCTTGACGAAATTCTCAATCAGGCAAGAGTCGCGAAATCGGCTCTAGAAAGAGCAAAAGCAGATTTAAATGAGGAAAAGCAGGCTTTAGCTCAATTACAGGCAGGTTCTCGCCCTCAAACTATCGCCCAAGCCCAGGCAGAATTGGCTCAAGCGAAAGGCAGACTGCAGGCGGTAGAAGCACAGCTAGCAAATACAACTATTGTTGCTCCTCGTGCAGGGTTAATCGCCTCACGAGAAGCGAAAGTCGGGCAAATTACCTCCACCTCCCAAATGCTGTTTAGTATCATTCAGGATGGTCGTTTAGAACTACAGTTAAATGTTCCTGAAACTTTAATTAGTAAAGTGCAGCCAGGACAAAAAGTGCGCGTTACTTCCAATCGAGATCGCAATATGGAGTTAGCTGGCAAGGTGAGAAAAATTGATCCTTTAATCGATGATAGTTCTCGTCAGGCTCTAGTCTATGTCGATCTACCAGGGGGAACAAACCTCAAGCCAGGCATGTTTTTACAGGCGACAGTAAACACCAACACTACTCAAGGTAAAGCCGTCCCCATTGAAGCCCTACTTCCGCAAGCAGGTAATAGAGCGATCGCCTTTGTGCTTCAGCCCGACAATACAGTTAAAGCCCAAAATATCACGATGGGCGAGATTTTGCCCGCCCAAAAAGTTGAAGTTGTCGAAGGTCTGGAAACTGGCGATCGCATTGTTTTAAAAGGGGCAGCCTATCTTAAAGATGGAGATCGGGTGGCGATCGCTCAAGATCAGGTTTCGGCTACGGAATAGTCAGATGCGCAAAGCGTAACCAGGTTAGTCCCAATTACGCTCATGGGTAATCATTTATATTTGCATTGATGTCTCAACGCTTAGTTTTTCTGTTCGTAACGTAGATAGGTACGATACTCTTGGAAAATGCTGTCTAAATAAACACGAGTGCAGTTGTCACAATCTTGGTGTTCTCGACCCTGTTCGTCATGCCAATTTTGGAGCAGAAACAGCGATAGAGAAGCATTGATTACTCTGTTCAAGTCCCAGTATGGATGTAAATC
>JBCBEA010000358.1:0-4912 GCA_038529195.1 Cyanobacteria bacterium J06600_6 | reverse complement strand
ATACTACTGCTAGATCAGGGCTTACTGTTAAAAGATATGACAGCAAGCGAATCTAACTGGCAGGAAGTTGAAGCACAAATTTATCAATCACAGTCACAGCAGGCACAAGAATGGCTTTAGAAACTAACTGCTAGCCAACTAAACATGTTTTACACACGTTGAGATAAACGGTTGAAGCTTGGTCTTTCACTCAGAGCTAGTTTCGCGGGACTAGTTGGTTCATTTTCAGTTTCGACAAGTTCTGGATTAAAACAGTAGCCAACATTGCGTACAGTCTGAATGATATTTGGCTGGCGGGGATTTGCCTCAATTTTTTTGCGCAAAGATAAAACATGGGTATCGACAGTACGGGGATTATCTATTGCTTCGGGCCAAGCACGGTGTAATAATTCTGAACGGCTTAGGGGACTTCCCGCTGCTTGAGCCAGTACGTATAGTAGGCTGAACTCCTGTGGAGTTAGCTCAATGAAACTACCCTTCAGTTCTACTCGCCGTTGAGCTAGATCGATTTTTAGATCTTTACACTCCATCGACAGAGGAGCTGTTTTGATCGAACGTTGGCGACGCATTAAAGCTTCTACCCTTGCCAAAAATTCCTGCATTCCAAAAGGTTTCGTTAGGTAGTCGTCCGCACCAGTTTTCAAACCCCGAACTATATCTTGCTCACTATTTTTAGCTGAAAGTAACAGGATTAAAGATTTTTGCTGCTGATACAGCCAGTGAGCTAGCTCCAAACCGTCTCCATCGGGCAAATCTGAATCTATGATTACTAAAGCTGGCTGATACCGATAAAAAATATCTTGACCCTGTTGCAGACTAGCAGATTGGCTGACGATATAACCTGCCTGTTGCAGATGCCAACCTAGTAGTGAGCGTAAGTGAGGATTATTTTCAACGATTGAAATATGTGCTGAAACCACTTTTGCCCCGTTAAAGCTCGGAAAATTCTTATTAAAGATAAGGCTAACAGAGGCGTTAAGAATATTTTGTAGCGACGGTTACGGCAGTCTCTAGCTTGTTAAACTACTTTTTAAACTTGCAATACTTCTGAACCCGAGCAAATTTCCCTACCAAGCAGAATTATGAATCGCCGTTACCGTAAATTTCCCAAAAATATTGACAATTTAATTTATTAAAAAATTGCCAATGTTAAAACTTAACACGGTAAAATAGATAAGTACAAAAAACTTAATAACAATTCAACTTCGGCTGTAACTTGGGCAAGACAACCTAATTAGATTTATGATTCTGCAAGATCCTCAAACAATCAGACACTATCAAAAAATTACTGACGGCATGGTCGATTTGTGGCGCAAACGCTATAGCTATGAGGAAATCAGGCTATATTTAGACGGCTACGTTGCTTGTCTACGCAACAGCAATTTTGTCGAACAGTACCTAATTCATCGGCTAGAAGAGCAGGCTCTTAGCTTTTTACGCGATCCATCTAATTTTGAATTAGCTAATCCTCAAACTCAAATGGAAGTCGATCCTGACTATTATTAGATACCCAAGATTATAGTTAAATAATATTTTTATGAGAGACCAGAAAGACGACTGCTGCTTGAGTTCATAGTCGTCTTTTGCAGTTGAGGTATGGGTAAAACCTAAACAAGATTTAAGATGCCAAGGCAACTTCCACCATTTGCTGCAGCTCTCCGCTTTGGTATAGTTCGATCGCAATATCCGACCCGCCGACAAATTCACCATTGAGATAAATCTGAGGAATTGTTGGCCAATTAGAATATTCTTTGATTCCTTGACGTATTTCTGAATCTGCAAGAATATCAAAGGTTTCGTAAGGAACACCGAGAGTATTGAGAATTTGCACTACGTTGTTAGAAAAGCCACACTGAGGCATCAGTTTTGAGCCTTTCATAAAAACTACAATTTTATTTTCGTTGACTAGCTTTTCTATTCTGGCTTTTACTTCGGGTGTCATAAGCTTCAAGTATTGAGGTTTTAGTTGACTGGGTTAATTGAGATGTTCGCAAGCTAGTTTAGATTTTTACTAAACTGCAGCCTAGCTAATTGTTAAACCTTTGAGGCTCAAACGGTTTGACCTTGAGCCTGCCATGCTTCAGGAGTATAGGTCTTAAGAGATAGAGCGTGAATAGTTTCCGATGCCAGCTCAGACTGTAGGGCGCCGTAAACTAGCTGATGCTGTTTAACTCTAGTTTTACCAGCGAAATCTGGAGAAACAATAACGGCTTCAAAATGCTGTCCATCGCCAACAACTTTAACTTCGGCATTAGCTAAGCGCTCTTGAATCATGTTTTGAACTTGTTCGGGACTAATCATAATTAGGTTGTTAATTTGATGGTCTGAAAAAAGAGTAAAATTTGCGTTCTTAGCTAAGAGTAATTATCTTACATTTATTTTAAGCAAAAACACTTAACTTCTAATGATTGCTAACTTAGCCTTTAGAATTGATCAGATTTGCTTAAGGAGTCGGGACAGCGGGAGGAATTACAGGAGCGGGAACTTGACCTTCTGGTTGTCCTTGAGTGGGGGGTTGATTGTTGGTCGGAACTTCAGATGCAGGAGGCTGAACATCTTCTCGTCTGGGAGCGGTATAGGGAGTATCAACAAAGCCAATTTCTAACAGCTGTTCATAAGCTTTTTTTCCCAATCCAATCCCAGGACTTTGAGAGGTAATAATTTGGATTAAGAGCGGAACAGAAAGCTCTGATTTGTCCTGAGCACGGTGAACTAAAGCTAACTGATAAGTAGCATTATCTCGCTCCAGGCTAGTATCTAAAGCTTTTTTACGGTGAGCTTCGGCAGCATTATTATCTAAACCCGTAAAGCTGTTAAATAGCTGTAAATAAAAGTTTGATAGCTGATTATAAACTTGGCGTGCATTTTGTAATTTTTCTACAGCTAAATCGTACTGTTGATTTTCGATCGCTGCATCCGCTTCTGCCATAAGCTTTTCCCCCCCCTCAATACTTAAAATACTGACTGCCTGGGTTGAAGGCGCTTCTGGATCGCTGGGCAAATTTTCTAGTTCTGTTGTCTCAATCTGCTCGTTAGATTCGATTGCTGGCTGCGCCTGCAGTTTTGTAGGCAAAGTAACTAATAGAGGTAAAAATAATAAGTAGCGGATACTGTGGTGAATAATATTTAGTTTCGCCATAAGTTATATATTGTGATGCTGTTTTTCTAATAATGAAGAAGAGAATCAGACTTTAATTTTAGACTTCAGGTATCTTATCACCCTCACAAGCTTGATGTCAGAACCCAGAAACTCTGCTCTAAAAAAAACCTAAAGACTCGTTGTTAATGGCTAGCGCTCTTATGCTGGAGCAGTTAACTTGAAACATCTTGTTATGAAGCTTTGCCCCAAAACTCTAGGCATATTTTGCTCTTGCTTATTCTTCACAGCCTGCACTAATAGTAATACCTCAGTTGATCAGCTGACCCAAGATAAATTTATTCAGGTTTACTTTAATCATCGACAAACAGAACCACAAACTTTTACCGATCCTTACCGAAATATTGAGCGATCGGGAGATGATTTAGAAACAGTAATTGTTGACTCAATCACCGCTGCCCAATCTTCAATTGAGCTTGCAGTTCAGGAACTTAATTCTCCTCGTATTGCTCTGGCTTTAGCCAGTCGGCATTTGTCGGGAGTTGAGGTTAAGGTGATTTTAGACAACAACTATAGTCGTTCTTGGGCTGACTTAAATTCAGTTGAAGCTGATCGTTTAAGTAAACGCGATCGCCATAAATACGAGCAGTTTTTGCAGCTGGTAGATGTTGATCGCAATGGCAAGTTGAGCCAAACAGAAATTGCTCAGCGGGACACAATCAGTATTCTCCAGCAGGCGGGAATTCCCATTATCGATGATCGCGCTGATGGCTCAAAAGGCAGTGGTTTAATGCACCACAAATTTATGGTGGTTGATCGCCAGATAGTAGTGACTGGCTCGGCCAATTTCACCTTAAGTGGCTTAGTAGGAGATATTAATAATTCAAAGACTAGAGGTAATGTCAATCATCTTTTACGTATTGATAATACTCAGGTTGCCAGTTTGTTTAGTGCAGAATTTGGCTACATGTGGGGTAATCCTGCTTTAGGCATCCCCAATCAGTTCGGTTTAGCTAAACCCTGGCGATCGCCACAAACAATAAGTTGGCAGGATACTGCTATGACTATACAGTTTGCACCCACTTCTCAAAAGCAGCCCTGGAGTCACAGCACAAATGGACTGATTGCCAAGACGCTCAATGAGGCTAACAAATCAGTAGATCTGGCTTTATTTGTCTTTAGCGAGCAGGAATTAGCGAATGTTTTGCAGCAAAAATATCAGTCGGGAATTAAAATTCGCGGAGTGTTCGATTCTGGCTTTGCCTATCGCTATTACAGTGAAGTTCTAGATCTGCTAGGGCGATTTAGTTATTTTCGCTGTCAAATTGAGGATGGCAACAGTCCTTGGGTAAATCCTCTAGATACTGTCGGTACAGCATACCTAAACTCTGGAGATAAGCTTCATCACAAGTTTACAGTTATCGACAATAAAACGATAATTTCTGGCTCGCAAAATTGGTCGCAGGCTGCTAATCAAATTAATGACGAAGCCGTAATTATTATGCGCAATTTGACAGTATCTCAGCACTTTATGAGAGAGTTCGAACGCCTTTATAGCAGTGTTTTATTGGAAATGCCCTTAAAAGCAAAGCAAAAAATTGATTTACAGTTTAAAAAATGTAGTTGATTCTATTTAAATATTTTAAATAATATTGTTTGGTTAAAATATTTTTTTATAGATTTAGTAAAGATATTTGCTGAAGATACTTAGAGTATTGCTGCTCCAAATAATCTTGAATAGGATTAAACAGTTGATTACTAAGTGATTCTGACTATTAATCCAGTTTGGAAATAAGTTTTTAAACCAAGTAGTAT
>JBCBEA010000357.1:0-4925 GCA_038529195.1 Cyanobacteria bacterium J06600_6 | reverse complement strand
GGTTGGGCAAATTTGGGCGAAATCGAACTGCCAGAGCATATATTTCTACTCAAAGAATATGTCCCCTTTGAGTGGCTATTTGCCCGCATGAAGCTCTTAGTTCACCATGGCGGATCTGGTACAGTAGCCCTAGGTTTGCGCTCTGGTATTCCACAGATTATTATTCCCTTCTTTGCCGATCAGCCTGAATGGGGCAAAAAATTAGCAACTTTGGGTGTTGCGCCAGCTCCGATCCCAATTTTGGAACTTACCACCGAAAATTTGACTAGCTCGATTAGTCAAGCTCTGAATAATACTAATTTACAGCAGCAAGCTGAAGCGATCGCTCAATCTTTAAAGCTAGAAAACGGCATAGAAGAAACCGTACAAATTATCCAGCAATATTTATCATCTTCAGTGAGATAAAAAATTTCAATACACTGTGATCGCATTTTGTGAGGGCGCGTTTGGATGAATCTAGATGAATCTATATGTTTAATTAGAGTGTGATCGCTTACCGCTCAAAATCCTCATTAATAATTGAGCCTAATTCCTAATTCTTGGCGCAGAGAATCTAAGGGCTGACTCCAACAATCTTCAAATCGATAGTTTAAGAGAAAACGAGCCTGTTGTCCCATCAACTTGCCCCGCTCTAAATTTGTCAGGATAGCTTTGATTTGTCTGGGTGCGAGTAGAGGATAGCAAATTTTAGCGATCGCCAGTGAGATATTTTGGAGCTTACTGTATTTTTGGGCTACGGCAAAAGCTAGTACGCCTATTTCTCCCGCATAAGAAGTATCAAAATCTAAGAGTACATGAAACATATCGTGGGTAACGGCATATCGAAGAGCAAAGAGATTATCTTGTCCGAGATCGATTAACTCGGGGGTGATCTGAAGCGGCTTTAGCTTATTTTTATGCAGATATAAAGCATATTCGCGACCAAACGTAGATTCTGGCAGCAAAATCAGTTTAGAGAGGTCAATTTTAGGTGTATAACCTCTAATTTGCTCCATTTTATCGGCTATCTCAGGTTCTATTTTTACTCTAAAAGCATCGGCTTTGAGTAAAGCAAAGTCACCCAAATTATCAGAATGTCGGTAGGCAATAAAAACTTGATATAACCGCTTAAGCTTAATTCTCATGTGTCGTTTACTACAGCGACTAGACCTTTATGTTAGCTAGTCGTATGTGATGTAAAAGTTATTATCTTTGCCCATTAACCAAACAAGTATAAATACTATTATTTCAGTTTTTATGAAATAAGATATGTTATTGCAGTAATTATGAAATAGTGTGGCATCTGTCAAAAGAACACATCTTAATGCACTGGCTACGATATTCCTGTTTTTCAACAAAATGGCTTTCGGCGATCGCTATTGACCAAAAATTTAGTTTGGCAATGCTTTGTTGAGTCCATGCTGCTCATTTTGAAAGGGGAGAGCTGCTCAAAAAGATACTGCTTCGCATCAGACTGGAGCTACGAACTACTCGTCTTACAACGAAGCTGATTCACACTAAGCGTATTATGTGCCGAACAACTACTCTGCTATTTTCTGCACTATTTTTTTTACTTCCTCTGTTGCACCATTAATACATTTTGAACGGCTTGGGTAAGAGGCTTCATTGGCATTAAAATGAATTTTGTTTTCTGGGAGATAAATTGAAAATTTCCACAGTTTATTTTTCTGATAAATTACAAGCCAATACTCTGAACGACAAATTACTGTCTTAATTTCATACATTGATTTCTAATCTGATAAAAACATACTGTCTATATTTTCGCTCTCCTTTTTTGCTAATTGTGTGATCTCGATCTCTTTGCTTTTATTTCTAACTTTGCTGAATTTAGGTCAGATTTTTATAATTTTCACTACTAAATAGAGGGTGCAATAAAAACTACACCCTCCACATCTTTAAACTGTCTGATAAGGGCTAGTTAACTTATCAAGCTGATTGACTAACAGGCTGAGGAACAAGCCAACGTCTGTGACGACGCCAATGGACTCAACTGAACCGCGATCGCTCAACTTGGTAACTACCGCAGGATTAATATCAACACAAACCATCTTCACCCCCGCAGGAGTCATGTTTCCTACACCGATCGAGTGCAGCATCGTCGACAGCATCAGGATCATATCCGTTCCTTCTAAAAGTTGGGCATATTCTGATTGAGCCTTAATTAGATCCATTTGCGTATCGGGTAAAGGACCATCATCGCGGATCGAACCAGCTAGGGCAAAAGGCACGTTATTTTTGACACATTCATACATAATGCCGTGGGGGATCGCTCCCTGTTCGACAGCTTTAGCAATACTGCCATAACGTCTGACAGTATTAATTACCTTGAGGTGGTGACGATGTCCTCCCCGTACGGGTGTTCCTTTTTGCATATCGACTCCCAAAGATGTACCCATCAAAGATTGTTCAATATCGTGAACGGCGATCGCATTTCCACCTAATAAGCCCTGAACATAACCATTGCGCACTAAGCTAGAGAGATGTTTTGCGCCACCTGTATGAATGACCACAGGACCCGCTGTGACCACAACTTTGCCACCGCGATCGCGAATTTGGCGTAGTTCCCAGGCAATCTGTTCGACGACTAGCTCAACTCGACGTTCGCTGGATACTCCCGCACCCATAAAGCTAAATTCTTCTTTGGCTTTGAGTTCGCGATTAGATTTTTTGCGAACGGTACGAATACCCTCTACGCCGACGACAACGCGATCGCCTTTTTTCAAATCTCGCAGAATACGACATTCGGCAGTATTGTCCTTGATGACAATTCCCCCATCCATACGCTGCTTTTGCACCCGTATCCACTGATTATTTACCTTAACTTCTGTCGGATAGATATTACTGACATAAAAGTCGTCAGGAGCGACCCCATCTAGGTCGCAGGTTTCGGTAACGGCATTGCCAACATCATCATTCGGCGCAACTGCACCTAGTTCGATTAGTTGAGCCATGATTTTTTCCATCACCTCATGATCTGGTGCAGAGACTCGTACTTCCGCGCTAGAGGTGCTTTGCCTTTCTATACCCAGATTAAAGTTCATTACCTTAAAACTTCCGCCGTTATCAACAACTAAATCTAGGGAACGATTCATAATCCCCGCATCTAATAGATGACCTTCCATTCGTAATACTCGGCTTTCGACAGGGGTACTAGCATGAACATCTGGCAATACTGGTTCGTTGATTCTCAGGGTCAGACACTTCGCTGCTCCACCCGCTTTTAGAAATTCGGTTAGGGGAGTTTCAATAATGGTAAAACCGACATCTCCCAAGCGCTGCTTAAGACTGTCGCTGGCTTTATTCATCACCACCGTCTGTCCAACGTTGACGGAGTTACAGGCAAAGTTGATCGCATCTGCTTCAGCGATCGCAATTCGTTTTTCGGCTGGTACCCGCCCCTCAATAATATGGTTGGAATAGGAGTCAAATGCTCCTGGGTAGTAAAGTAGATAACCACCAGCAAGAGGACAAAAGCAGGTATCTAGGTGATAAAAGCGATCGTCAATCAAACGTAGGGAAAGTACCTCAATATCAAGCCATTTAGCTAAATAAGGGTGAGAATCTAATTCCGAACGAAAACCATAGCCAGCCCATAACCAGCGTCCCTCTCGGTCTAAAAGGGCATCTCCAGCCCCTTCAAAGGGTAAGTCTTGAGGTAGTTCAAAGACATTAAAACCGTTGTCTTCAAACCATTTTTTAAAATGAGGTTCTTCTCCCTGACGTTCGGGATGATAAAAACGACTAAGAACCGCATTGTCCCCTAAAACCAAACCTGCATTAGCAGTGAATACCATATCGGGAACGCCCTTTTGTCCCTGCACCAAATCGACTTTAGCGATATCGTTGAGAACCTGATTTAGTTTTGACCACTGGGCTACCGCTTTTTCTTGGGAAGACTTATGAATATTGCCTTCCATCCAGGGATTGATTACATAGTCGACATCGTAGTGATCGGGAGCGCACATCAAAATGCGAATTGGTTCAGTCATATCGTTGTGAGTATACGTAGGTAAAACAAAATTAGAACTTAAAGGTTAGCGATCGCCATATTCAGCAATCCAGCCACCAAACAAGAAAGCATGATAAAACTTGCTGACTTTAGTAAATCCAGCTAGCTGCAATAGTTCGATAATTCTGGCTTCAGGCACAAAATAGATTGAATTCTCGATTGAAGCCTCAAAATTGCCTTGAGCTTGAGCCTTTAGATCATCATCCAGGCGACTAAAATAAAGTGACTGCCAAGCTTGGGTAAACTGCTTAAAATAGCGGTCTGAGCGATCGCCATGGAGATCGGCAAGAATTAATTTTGCCCCTGGTTTTAAACGCTGGGCAATATCCTCTAATAACTTCAGTTTAGAGCCATTATCGTCCAGAAAGTGCATTACCAGTAACAGAGTAGCAGCATCCATTGGCTCAGTTTTGGGCAGGCTATCGACATAGCCATCATGTAAAGTAACTCGATCTTGTAAGCTTCTGCTTTTAAGCTCAGATCTAGCAATCTCCATCATCTCCAATGCAGGATCGACTCCAGTTAGTGACCACCCAGAATTTTGCTGAGAGTAACTAACCAACTCCATTCCTGTCCCCGAACCTACCACTAAAAGTCTTGCCGATTTGTTTAAACTATTCTGTAATAAGCTATGGGTCATGGCGTGTAACGCTTCATAGCCTGGAATTGCCTGACGAATATCTGAGTCGTATTGATTGGCTCGTTCGCGATCAAATTCGATTTTTGCTTCTGCCATGCTATTTCTCTTGCTGAAACCGATCCGACAAAGCATATTACTAGAACTGAATAATATTACTATGAGGCGTTGCTAATTGAAAAAATGAATTGGGTGTTTAATCTTCTTTAGCTCTTAGCTCTTAGCTCTTGGCTTTTTGAAAATACTAGAGGCTAACGCAGCCTATAGTATTTTCAAAAA
>JBCBEA010000356.1:0-4927 GCA_038529195.1 Cyanobacteria bacterium J06600_6 | reverse complement strand
TTTAACCTGTCTTGAGACCCTGACAGGAGACATTATCGAAGTGCCTTTAGACGAAGAAGGGGAGCAAATTGTGCGTTTGAAAGTCTTAACCGAAGATGGCAATGCTGCTAATAATTAGTCCTTAAATAAATTAAGCTGCCTGCGTTTATAAACAGAATATGAAAATTCGTTGTTATTCGGGTGTAATGCAACGTGTAGTTTTATTTGCATTTTAAAATAAGAAGGAACGTATATCTAAAGAGAGAGTCTAGATTGATAAATAGACAGTTCTATCTTTGACCATATTTTCTCAATTATTGTGAGTTGACCGATATGCACACCGTCTTGTGTGCCTATTGTCGCTCCAGCACCTAAATTAACTATTATGAAATCTAATATATTTACTTCTGTTCTAACAATTTTTGGCATAGCTAGTGCGATCGCTATTAGCCCAAAACCCAGCCAGGCTCAGGATCGCTTCAGCTGTAATCTAGAGCAAGTCTCAACCATGGTGCAAACAGAAAGAGGGGCAATTCCGCTGCTACGCTGGACAGATCGCTCTTTTCCCCCACCCTATACTCCCCAACAACGGTGTCAAATTGTTTCTGAGAGATTTAGAAAATTTAATAATAACGGTACGCTGAAGTATATCAAGGCAGATCGCATTAATAATTTACCCGTACTCTGTGTGGCTGCTTATAAAGGTGGCTCATGTTTACCCAATGGTCTACTAGTAACTTTCAAACCTGGAACGAATGCGGATACCGCGTTGGTCAAAATTTTAGATCGCCGAGTCTGGGCAGCGGGAGAACCTTATCAGCTTTGTAGTGACTGCGCCAATAAATCCGAACGGGTGATTTCTCGGTTTAACGGAGAAACTTATGTGAATATGGAATTATTTTTAAACTTAACTAGTGCAACGCCATAATAATTTGGATCGTCAGCAAATTTTAATTTCAAGCATCAACTTTTAATCATATTTATTTTATTAATTATCAATTATGAACCTGACTCAAAAGCTGCTATCTAGTTGTTTAATCAGTTTCTGTTTTGCTTTTGCTCCTGGGAGGCAAGCACCAGTTTTAGCTCAAGCGTTAGAACAGTCAGAAATTCGGGCTTTAGCCAGGGATATAACCGTAAAAATTGTCGATTCTGGTACTTCTAGTAACGGTTCGGGAGTGCTGTTTAACCGCAAAAATAACGTTTATTCTGTCTTAACCAACCAGCACGTAGCGGGAAATAAGGGGAACTACGATATTTTCACCCCCGACGGACAAAAACACAAAATCACTTTTAAAGAAGAAATTCCTGGTCTAGATCTAATGGTGGTTCAGTTCCAAAGCGATCGCGATTACGAAACCGTAGAAATTGGCGATTCGGAAGAAATTGCGCCTTTACAGCTAGTCTACGTGGCAGGCTATCCCGCAGTTCAGGCAGATTTAGATATTGTTGATGGCAAAATTAGAAGTATCAGGCAGGATGTTCTACAAAATCCTCAGAACAACTTGGGCTACGCCTTGGTATACACCAATCAAACTTTACCAGGGAGCAGTGGGGGAGCAATCCTAGACGAATATGGCTATCTGGTTGGCATTAATGGTGAAGCTGAACGAGATATTACCAGCGGTAGAGATATCAGTCGCGGAATTCCCATCAACCTGTTTATCTCTCTTTCTTTTAATCATTTGCCCGAAGATCAGTTTGAAGTAGAATCGGCAGAATCAGAGTACGAGGAAGAATACGAGATAGAAGAACCCGAAGCGGAATACGAAGCAGAAGAGCAAGATCGCGATGAAGCAGATAGCATCGCCTATTTGCCAAATGTATCTGCTAATGTCGGCAACTCTAATTATGCTTTGGCATATAGCCTAGTTGAGGAAGAAGAAGATGAAATTGAAAGCGTCGCTATTACTCCTGATGGTCGAACAGTTGTCACGGCAGTTGAAGAGCAGCTACAAATCTGGAACGGCTTGACTGGCAAGCTGGAACAAACCTTGAATAACGGAGAGAGAGAAATTAAGGCGGTGGCACTGAGCGCCGATGGTCGAACAATCGTTACCTGTGGAGATGATGAAATTAAAATTTGGAATCGCTATACGGGGCAGGTGGAAAGAACTCTAGGAACTGAAGACGATGAGGTTAACAGTATTGCTCTTAGCCCGAACGGTCAAATTATAGTCAGTGGTGGGGATGATGGTGAGGTTAAAGTCTGGAATCGCTATACGGGCAAGCTAGAGCGCACCTTAGAAGGTCACGAAGATGAAGTAAAAAGCGTGGCAATCAGCGCTAACGGCGAAACCATCGTTAGTGGCGGTCAAGAT
This sequence comes from Cyanobacteria bacterium J06600_6, assembly GCA_038529195.1. Taxonomy (GTDB): domain Bacteria; phylum Cyanobacteriota; class Cyanobacteriia; order Cyanobacteriales; family Xenococcaceae; genus Waterburya. The sequence continues at coordinate 2,627 of JBCBEA010000356.1, read as the reverse complement.
CGAGAAGTAAAAGTCTGGAACTGGCGTTCTTGGGAACTGAAGCACAGCCTCAAAGGACATGAAGAAGAGGTTAGAACCGTAGCCATTAGCGCCGACGGTAGAACTATCGTCAGTGGCAGCGGGGATAAAACTATCAAGGTTTGGGATCGTTCAGGTCAGCTAAAATCTACTCTGCGCGGACACGAAGGCAAGGTTGATAGTCTGGTTTTGACTAACGATGGTGACATTATTAGCGGTAGTCGCGATCGCACGATCAAAATTTGGGATCTGCAAACGCAAACTCTGGAACAGAGCCTATCTAGTAATAATTCCTCGCGCATCAACAGTATTGCTGCCAGTGCGAATAAAAATATCGTGGTTAGCGGAGGCAAAGATCGCAGTCTGGCGATTTGGCATCGTCAGCGCTAATGAATTAGGGCAAGCACTAAAACCAATAATTCCTCTCACAGGAGAGAGATACAATATACTCTGTACGTATATATCAAGTCATTATCTAAAATTCATAAATTCATATTTTTGGGGAGTAACAGTTATGAAGCCAAATTTATTCGCTCAAACCCTAACAGGTCTGGCAATAGCGTTCGGCGCGATCGCCGTTAGCGCTCAGTCTAGTCAAGCTCAAAGCCGTTTTAGCTGCGATGTTAGCCAGATGTCAACTACAGTGAATACGGAAAGAGGCTCTATTCCTTTAATTAGATGGGCAGACCGCTCATTTCCCCCGCCTTTTACTCCCGAACAACGATGTCAAATTGTTTCCAATCGGTTTAAAAAATTTGACGAAAACGGCACGCTCAAATATATCAAAGCCGACATTATTAATAACCTTCCCGCTCTCTGCGTTGCTGCCTACAAAGGTGGGTCTTGTTTACCAGATGGGCTGTTGGTAACGTTCAAGCCTGGTACAGATGCCAATCAAACACTGCTTAAAATTCTTGATCGCCGTGTCTGGGCAGCTAGTGGACCGATTCAGCTTTCTTCCGGAGGTAATGACTTAGTCTCCCAAGCTGATGGCAATACCTATATTAATATGGAAGCTTTCTTTGATTGGGCGAATGAGCCTCAGTAACTGGTTAAGATAAACTATCTATATTACCTATATTCCTCTAACTAAAGCCACTTTGCCATAGCGAGAATCAACTAAAAGAGCCTGTATTTCTAAATTAGTGTTTGCCTGAAGGCGATCGCTTTGGGGTAACTGATAGTTAAGTGTTTCATTTGGCTGTAGGGGTAAGCACTGTTCAAATACCTGAAGGCGATACTGCTGAGGAATAAACTTTTCAGAGCCGATTTTGAGCACAATCTGATTAAAAAAAGCTAGTTCTCCCGTATTGTTGATAATGCCTGCCGGAGTGTCTAAACTATCGCACCATCTCAACGCCAAAAACCATTTTGCATCGCTGATTCGGTTATAAATTTTATCTGGTTTAGGGTGTGGGAATACTTTGTATCCTCCTTCTACCCCGACAATTGTACCTCCCATAAAACCGCAAACCATGCCCAAGCGATCGCTCATCAAACTTTCCTCTAGAATTAAGTTCAACTCTACAGTAATCTCGCTCTTTAAGCAGTCAAACCAGCAACCAGTGTAAAAGAAATAAAGCTATTTAGCAGCAGCATCAAAGCTACAGTCAACGAAGCTTTACCCTCAGTCAGATTGAGCAGTTGAATATAGGCAGCCTGCAAAGACATTGCACTATAAGCAGAGCCAAAAAACATGAGAGGAATTATCAAAGATAGAGCGGTAATCGGCACAAAACCAATCAAAACTGCGGTAAAGGCTAAAGGCGCGATTGTAACTCCCCCAATAAAGATATCGGTGGTGACGTTACCCTTACCATGCCATAAACCGCGTAAAATAGCCCCCGTGAAAATAAAGCTAAAAAAGGGAATCAGTCCTAACAAAAATAGCTGCCAGACTGGTGAATTAAAAGATAATCCACTCATTAAATAGCCACAGACAAACAATAGACAAGAAATTAAGCCGTAGGCTATGCCAACTAGCTGCAGCTGTCGATCTTCTAAGCGAGAATATGCGGGTAGTAAACCGCCCGCAGGGTTGAAAAAAGATAAACCGAGGGTAATAAAAAAGTCAGTTACTAAGCTTCCTTGGTGGAAATTTTTTTTATTTTGAGTTAACTCACTAACGATTTTTTGCGTGCGACGGTAAGCATCATAGTTTCTTTGCTGACGGAATAGGTCTGCTGCTTTGGTCAAATCTGCAACTGCTGCTGCAGCATTTTGCGATTCTTTATGAGCAATTCCCCGATAGTAGTGTGCTTGAGGATAATTTTGATCTTGAGCGATCGCTAAACTGTAGGATTCGATCGCTGGGTCACCGTATCCCAAACTATAGCGTGCTCGACCCTGATAATAGTAAGCTTTGGCAACGGTCGGATCGATATTGAGTACTTCTAGACAATCACTTAAAACTCCCTGATTATCTCCCATTTTGTAGCGCATTTCGCATCGTTTCAAATAGGCATCAACAAATCTCGGATTGAGTTTAACCGCTTGGTTATAGTCTTCAATCGCTTGACGATATTCTTTAGCTTGAGTACGTAGTAAACCCCGATTATAAAAATCTAGTGCCGTTTTCGGGAAAGTTTTGGAGACAGTCGTAGAATTTT
>JBCBEA010000355.1:0-4953 GCA_038529195.1 Cyanobacteria bacterium J06600_6 | reverse complement strand
GACTGGGTTTCGGGAATGATAATCAGACATTTATAACCCTTAGCATTACAGATATGAGCTAGACCGATGCCCAGTCTCAAGAAAAAATTGACACTCTGAAAACTCTGGGTGCAGAAGTGCGTCTTGTTCCCGCCGTACCATATAAAAACCCGAACAACTACGTTAAGGTATCTGGCAGAGTTGCCGAGGAATTAGATAACGCGATTTGGGCAAATCAGTTTGAAAATCTTGCCAATCGTCGGGCGCACTACGAAACCACGGGGGCAGAGATCTGGGCGCAAACTGACGGCAAAGTTGATGCCTGGACAGCAGCTACAGGAACGGGGGGAACTTATGCAGGGGTATCGATGTACCTCAAAGATCAAAATCCTCAGGTTCGCTGTGTGATTGCCGACCCTATGGGTAGCGGGCTATATAGCTATGTAAAAACGGGAGAGATTAAGCCTGAGGGAAATTCCATTACCGAAGGGATTGGTAACAGCCGTATCACGGGCAATATGCAGGGTGCGCCTATTGATGATGCAGTTCAGGTTGATGACCAAGAATGTATCCGTGTTATCTATCAGCTATTAAATAAAGAAGGCTTATTTATGGGTGGTTCAGTCGGGATTAACGTTGGCGCAGCAGTAGCCCTAGCCAAGCAGATGGGACCTGGACATACGATCGTCACTATCTTGTGTGATGGCGGTGGTCGGTATCAATCGAAAATTTACAATCCTGAATGGTTGGCGAGTAAAGGTCTTAGCCCAAATTAGACGTAAAATAATATTTCTGCTTGGCGATCGCTACATTTGAATTTAGCCGTCAATTTCATTTAGAATTAATCTAGGTTCAGTATTTTTTATCTGGCAAAAATAAAGTTTGAAAGCAGCAGAAATAATTTACACAATCGACAAATTTATGAAATTAGACTGACAAAATCAGCTGTTTAAAATAAATTCTGAAACTCCTATAGTCTATTTAAAAAGCTACATTTGAATTGGGAACGTTTACCAAGCTTTTTGCGTCACTATCTAGGTCAACACAGTTAAAAAATTAAGTTTAGATCGCCATAAGTTATGAATATATCTAACTTTCGCTATTCTAGACTACGATTTTTTAGGCGCGTTCAGCTCGATCTACAAGCTTGCTTGATATTGCTTTATATTTATCGAAGTCGATCGCTAAACTAATCTACTATGGATAGTATTGCCTACTAGATTTGATTCCTAGATTGAGATGGATTAGCTAAAAAGATAGCAAACGACCAAACGTTCAACAAAAAGTAGCTGATTATTCTTTCAGATTCGGAGAAAGTAGGATAATTAATCTGAGAAAAACATCAATAATCTGTTATTAGAGAACACGGCAGTATGCATTTAAGCGAAATCACTCATCCGAATCAGTTGCACGGTTTAAATCTCCGCCAGCTAGAGGATGTCGCCCGTCAAATAAGAGAAAAACATTTGCAAACAGTTGCCACCAGCGGTGGGCATCTTGGCCCTGGTTTAGGGGTAGTGGAATTAACTATTGCTCTCTATCAAACTCTGGATTTAGACTGCGACAAAGTTGTTTGGGATGTAGGACATCAAGCTTATCCTCACAAGCTGCTGACGGGTAGATATAACAAATTTAATACCCTACGTCAGAAAGACGGTATTGCTGGCTATCTTAAGCTAGGAGAAAGCAAATTCGACCATTTTGGAGCAGGGCATGCTTCTACTAGTATTTCTGCTGCCCTCGGAATGGCAATGGCGAGAGATGCCAAGGGCGAAGATTTTAAATGTGTCGCGATCATTGGCGATGGTGCGTTAACGGGGGGAATGGCTCTCGAAGCAATTAACCATGCAGGGCATATGCCAAAAACCAACCTGATGGTGGTTTTAAACGATAATGAGATGTCTATTTCTCCCAATGTCGGAGCAATTTCTCGCTATCTCAATAAAGTCCGTTTATCTGACCCAGTACAGTTTTTATCTGATAATTTAGAAGAACAGTTTAAGCAACTGCCATTCTTCGGCGAATCTCTAACCCCTGAAATGGAGCGTGTAAAAGAAGGTATGAAGCGCCTCGCCGTACCTAAGGTGGGGGCGGTTATTGAAGAGTTAGGATTTAAATATTTTGGTCCGATTGATGGTCACAATCTAGAAGAATTAATCTCTACATTTAAACAGGCTCATAAAGTTCCAGGTCCAGTTTTGGTTCATGTTGCCACGGTTAAAGGTAAAGGCTATGCGATCGCCGAAAAAGATCAGGTTGGATATCACGCCCAGAGTCCATTTAATTTAGCAACAGGTAAGGGTATCCCCGCTACCAAGCCCAAACCACCGAAATACTGTAAAGTTTTTGCTGATACTCTAACTACCCTGGCAGAGAACGATTCTAAAATCGTGGGTATTACCGCAGCAATGGCAACGGGAACAGGATTAGATAAGCTCCAGAGCAAACTACCAGAACAATATATTGATGTGGGTATTGCCGAGCAGCATGCAGTGACTCTGGCAGCAGGAATGGCAACCGAAGGTTTGAAACCTGTCGCTACAATTTATTCAACTTTCCTTCAGCGAGCCTACGACCAGATTATTCACGATATCTGTATTCAGAAGCTGCCCGTATTCTTTTGTCTAGACAGAGCCGGGATCGTCGGTGCGGATGGTCCCACTCACCAGGGTATGTATGATATCGCTTATCTGCGCTGCATCCCGAATATTGTGATTATGGCTCCTAAAGATGAGGCTGAACTTCAGCAAATGGTAGTTACAGGAGTTAACTACCAAGATGGAGCGATCGCCGTTCGCTACCCAAGAGGCAATGGCGTTGGTGTTCCGCTGATGGACGAAGGCTGGGAATCACTAGAAATCGGGAAAGGAGAAATTCTACGTCAGGGTGACGATTTACTCTTAGTGGGTTATGGAACTCAGGTTTATCCCGCTCTCCAGGTAGCTGAAATTCTTAGCGAACATGGAATTCAGGCGACGGTAATTAATGCCCGGTTTGTGAAGCCTCTAGATACAGATTTAATTGTGCCTCTGGCAAAGCAGATTGGCAAAGTTGTTACCTTTGAAGAAGGTTGTCTAATGGGAGGCTTCGGTTCAGCAGTCCTCGAAGCTTTACAAGAGCATGATGTTTTAGTTCCCGTCAAACGCTTTGGCGTGCCCGATATCTTAGTCGATCATGCGACTCCTGACGAATCTAAGTCTAGCTTGGGTCTCAGCAGTCCCCAGATGGCAGAAAGTATTCTCAAGACTTTCTTTGATAGCAAAGACAAAGAACCTTCTGTAGTTAGTTGATTAGCTAATTATCTGAGCTTCTGGTAAACCTTATGACAATAGATAAAGTGGCATGTAAAGCTTGTATGAAGATAATTTTTCACCTATATTATTAATTGTGTGTGAGGAGTAAGTGTAATAGAAAAAGGTTTTGGGGTCGAAACACGGCAAGACTCCCGAAGCCTTTTTCTTTTGTCTATCAGTTTTTAGCCGTTCCTAGTACTTTGTCTCGTTTCAAACTTTAGTATTAGATGGTAATCGCTATGCTTAAAGAAACTACTAACGTACTAAATATCAGGTAATTTAAACAGTTAGGGATACAAGGATCGATGATGCGGTGAAAAATATTGATAAGCATTTCATGAACTATGCTTGTATTCTCGTAGAATTTTCTTAACTATATTTGCGGATAAGATATGGCTTCCTGATCATACTTCAAGACTAAATCATTAATAATACAGTTAAATAATATGAGCTGATTAATTAAAATAAGAATCAAAGTATTATTTTAAAAAACATAGAAAATACAACTAGATATTTTTGCCGATGATGATATTTAAACAAACAGATAAACTTTAAAACAAGACTGTTGATTAATTTTAAATTCAAGATTAATCAACAGAGAAATAGACTATTTACTGTTTATAAATATCTTTTTAAAATATTTTTATGTTTTCTGAATCTGCTATTAACTCTAACTTTACATCTGATACAAATATCAATAATCTAATTTTTATTGATAAAAATATATCAGGATTAGATAGCTATTTAAATTATGATTCTAGTACTAGCCAGCTAATAGTTCTCGATGCGGAACGAAATGGTATCGAGCAGATTAGTGAGGTGTTAGCAACACAAGAAGATGTGTCCAGCATTCATTTAATATCACATGGTGAAGCAGGAAAAATTAATCTGGGCAACACTGAGTTAAGCATAAAGACTTGGGACGCTAATCGCGATCGCCTTCAAGAGTGGTCAAAATCTCTGACTACTGATGCCGATATTATTCTCTATGGGTGCAACATCTCCGCTAATCATGATGGTCTGAGTTTGGTGAATGCTTTAGCTGATGTAACCACTGCTGATGTAGCAGCTTCGGATGATTTAACGGGCAATGCTGCATTGGGTGGCGATTGGGATTGGGAAACCAAAACGGGGGAAATTGAAGCAGATATGCCCTTCGATCTAAACGCGATCGGCGATTATGAGGGTATTTTAGCCACTAACGCAATGGCTGATATGTCTAATATGTCTGATATGGAGATGAACAACATGTCGGATCATATGTCAGGTCATGAAGGTCACTCTTCTGCTCTTTTAGATTTAGTACCTCACAGTGAAGCAACACATATCGCTATAAAAAATGGACATTGGTTTAACCCCAAAGTTTGGAAAAATGGTCAAGTTCCAGGAGAGAATGCTAATGTTTTGATTCCTAAAGGTCGTGTCTTATGGTACGGCAAAAAGAGCACTGCCCGACTCAATACTGTAAGACTAGATGGTCGCTTAAGATTTGCCTCTCTCCGTGATACAAAAATGCTAGTTGATACTTTCGTTGTGTCTTCCGAAGGTAATTTAAAAATTGGGATAGAAAATAAGCCAATTCAAGCTGATAAAGAAGCTCAAATTATTTTTACTAGCGATAAGGCAATTGATACTGACTGGGACACAACACAACTTAGTCGTGGTCTAATCAGTGAGGGAA
>JBCBEA010000354.1:0-4958 GCA_038529195.1 Cyanobacteria bacterium J06600_6 | reverse complement strand
ATTTGGAGAATACAAACACACATCTATTCACCTTGAAATATCGTGTGATCGGGGCTGTAACTAATAGCTATGGTAGAGATATTCTTAACTGGAAAGCAATTTTTCCAAAAAGAGCAGCACCAATAAATAGTTCTAAAATCATAATTAATCTGCCAAAGTCTTTAATAGGAAAGGTTAATAATTATTATAATATTGGCGGAAATTTTAGAAATGAGCTGATTGATGATGCGTTAATCCAATTTACCTCGCTCAAATCTATACCTCCAGAAGAATCTGTAGTCGCTAAAGTTACGTTTTCGGGTAACTATTTAGACTTACAACATCACAACTCACCTACTGTTGTAAATAAAGAAATATCTCTCACGTTCAAAAATCTTTTCGGATACACGATCGTAGCTTTAGTATGCCTAATATTATTTGCTTCTATTTTCATCTTTATAGCTGTTTTGTTCGGTGCTATCACTTCCAGTTCATCTCGAAGTAGGACTAGTGAGGGTGGCTACGGAGGTGGCTGTGGGGGTGGCTGTGGAGGCGGTTGCGGAGGTGGTTGCGGAGGTGGCTGTGGGGGAGGAGGATAGCTGGTTCTGTACCCTCATACATAAAATTAATTCAAGTTTGCACCAGGAAATAATTAATTGCTAAACAAAGACAGAGGCGCTCGCAAACGCCTCTATTTTCAAACTATTATGATGTTTACTTGTAAACTAAACCTTCGCTTCTTCAACCAACTTATCCCAACCCAACTCTTTCAAGTTGTTATTACGACGCATTGGACGAGTAGCTAACTCTAGAATATCGCGGGCATTTGTAAAGCCGTGAATTTGAGCGAAGGTAAATTCAACCGACCATTTAGTATTGATGCCTCTAGCCTCTAATGGGTTAGCGTGTGCCATACCAGTGATGACTAAATCTGGCTTGAGGTCATAGATACGCTGAATCTGATTGTAGTTGTCGGGTTTTTCGACAATTTTTGGTAGAGGAACACCCATTTCGTTACAGGTTTTTTCTAGTAGATCTAGCTCTGCCTTTTGATAACGTTTGTCCATGTAGGGAATACCAATTTCAGGACAGGACATACCGCAACGGATCAGGAATCTAGCCAGGGAAACTTCTAAAAGGTTATCACCCATAAAGAATACGGACTTACCGCGAATTAGCTTCACGTAGTCTTCTAGGTTCGCCCAGATCTGAGCTTCTCTTTCTTCAAGTCCTTGGGGTTCAATGTCCAGTACAGAACAGATTTTTTCAATCCAGGCTCTCGTACCGTCGGGACCAATGGGGAATGGTGCGCCGATTAGTTTAGTTTTACGGCGACGCATCAAGGTTGTAGCAGTGCGGGAAAGGAATGGATTTACTCCCGATACATAGTAACCTTCCTCAATTACGGGTAGCTCAGTAAAGCGTTTTGATGGCAGCCATCCCGATACTTTTACTCCCTGCTTTTTAAGTTCTAAAGTTAGGTTAGTAACGACCGGATCGGGTAACGAACCAAATAAGACTAAAGGCTTATGGTCTTTGTATTCTGATTCTTCTTGCTTGACCTCTTCTTTCTTACGTCCGAAGTTTAAGAGACTAGATACGGCGTTGCGTTCTTTTTTCTCTGCTTCCTGTTTTGGTGCTTCTTTAGGACACTTATGCGCCATTGCAGCTAGAACAGTATCTTCCCCCTGAGTAAAGGCATAGTCTAAACCATTGGCACGAGCGGTAACGATGGGAATACCGATCTCGGATTCTAGTTTAGGTGCTAAACCTTCCAAGTCCATTTTAATGATCTCGGTGGTACAAGTCCCAATCCAAACAATTACCGAAGGATTGCGATCTCGTTTGATTTGCAAACACAGTCTTTTTAATTCTTCGTAGTCGTTTAACTTAGCAGAAATATCACCTTCTTCTAGTTCTGCCATCGCGTAGCGAGGTTCGGCAAAAATCATTACTCCCATAGCGTTTTGCAGGAAGTAGCCACAGGTTTTTGTCCCGATAACGAGAAAGAAACTATCTTCAATCTTTTGGTATAGCCAAGCTACGCAGCTAATTGGGCAAAAGGTATGATAATTTCCTGTTTCGCACTCAAAATTTAATGCTGATGGTTGTGTCGGTTCTTTAGCGAGGGTCATGTTCTTATATATTCTCTCCTAATGTATTGAGACGTGATCTATCACGTCTCTACTTCTAACTCGGCGATCGCAAATTGTTAATTATCCATTGTCAACTGTCAATGGAACTAGACCATCATGGAGTCTAATTCTTCTTCTGGACTAGGTGCTGTTTTTCCTTCGGGGGGATTGAGGTAGTAGTCAGATAGCAAGGAGAACAAGTCTCTATCTTGCGCCTCGTTGGGAACAACTCCTTCGGGTGCAGCTAAAATCTGGTCGGCAATATTGAGGTAGTAATCGCAAACAAAAGCTAGAGATGGGTCGCTTTCTGCCATCTCAAACAGAGTTTTGCCTTTTACGCGAGATACGCGAATATCTTCGATTAGAGGCAAGATTTCTAATACAGGCATTGGTACGTGTTCGATGTATTTATCGATTAGGTCACGTTTGGAAGTACGATTCCCAATCAAACCAGCTAGTCTTAAGGAGTGCGTACGAGCTTTTTCTCTGACGGAAGCAGCAATACGGTTAGCTGCAAACAAAGCATCAAAGCCATTATCTGTAACGATCATGCAGTAATCGGCATAGTTAAGAGGGGCAGCAAAACCACCACAAACTACGTCACCCAATACATCAAATAAGATGACATCATATTCATCAAAGGCGTTTAACTCTTTGAGCAGCTTTACTGTTTCACCAACAACGTAGCCACCGCAGCCAGCACCCGCAGGAGGTCCTCCCGCTTCTACACAGCTAACTCCACCATAGCCTTCGTAGATTACGTCTTCAGGCCAGATATCTTCGTAGTGGAAGTCTTTTTCCTGGAGAGTATCAATGATGGTTGGGATCAGAAAGCCTGTTAACGTAAAAGTGCTGTCATGTTTAGGATCGCAGCCGATTTGCAATACTTTTTTGCCTCTCTTTGCTAAAGCTGCGGAAATATTGCAGCTAGTTGTGGACTTACCGATTCCACCTTTGCCATAAACTGCCAATCTAATCTGCCCCACGTTGTTCTCCCCTGCGTTATGTATTGAGAATTTATTTGAGATTAATAATTGCGACGCTTGATTTGTAGTTTTTTTCGCGTCTGTATTTGCAATTATGAGCGAATTGGCAAAGAAAACAAAGCAGCCTATTTTTAGCAAAGTAACGCTTTACAGAGTTATTAGCCAAATATAAGAGATTAAGTGTTTTTTGGAGACTCTCTAATTTTAAAAGCTTTTTTTTGCCGTTTAGATATTATTTTTGTTTTTAAATATAATAAAACTGAACAATAAACAAAAAAATCTGCCAATGAGCTAATTAAGAAAATATATAGTTGGTTAATAAAAATGTAAGATTTTCAAGTTGATAATGCTCTAGGCTATTGCCAATCAGAGATTAGAAGTTATGAGCAACAGGCTAAACCAAGTATGAATACTGCTTGAGAACATTAAGTCAGCCCTGAAGATTATCGTATTAGACCGTAACTTTAGCTACAAACCAGACTTTAGGGGATCGAGACTCTAATTTAGTAAAGAAGAGTTAACTTTTACTTTAGACCTCGATAAGTGTCAACATTTATAAAGCTCATTGACGATTTTGATTAGCGAAGATAGCAGCTTGAGTGCGATCGCGTAAATCTAAAGTCCGCAAAATACTGTTGACGTGATTTTTGACTGTACGCTCGGTGATATATAGTTGAGCCGCAATTTCTTTGTTGCTATGTCCTGTCGCAATAAGTTGAAGAACCTCTTGCTCTCTGGTGGTTAATTGGGCTAGTTCTTGGTTAGGAAATGATTCTGGGCTGGAAGTTATTGGCGTAGTCATGGCTTTGGGGAATAAGCCTGGTCCCATTTGCGTATAGCCTTGATTTACTGCACGAATTGCCCTGGCTAGCTCAGTAGAAGGAGTGTCTTTCAGCAAATATCCATCTGCACCGTATGCCATTGCTTGAGCCACATATTGATCATCGTCGAAAGTAGTTAGAACTAAGATTTTAATTGCGGGCGATCGCTCTTTGAGTAAGCGAATTGCAGCAACCCCATCCATGACGGGCATCCGAATATCCATCAAGATAACGTCGGGATCGAGGGATAGAGACTGTTGAACTGCCTCTTCGCCATTAGCTGCCTCGCCGACAACTTTTAAATCTGGCTGTGCGGTTAATAGACTAGATAAGCCTTCGCGAATAATACTTTGGTCATCGGCTAAGAGTATACGAATCATAGTGAAGACAAGTTAATAATTACGGAGAAAGAGGAATTTCGATCTTAATTTGAGTTCCCCGATCGCGCTGACTGTCAATTACAAATTTACCCTGTAGTGTTGATACACGCTCTGACATACTCTGTAAGCCAAAGCCAGTCGTATTGTGGGCTAGATCAAAACCAATGCCATCATCTTCGATAGAGAGGTAAATCTGTCGTGGTGCTGAGTTTAGGTCTATGACTACTCGTGTTGCTTGACTATGTTTAGTTATGTTGGTTAACGCTTCTTGAATAATACGAAAGAGGGTGATGTTGATCTCTTTTGATAATGGTGAATCCAAATTAAGGCGATCGCATATTTCCAGATCAGTGTGGGATTTAAAGTCAGTAATCAGTTGCGCGATCGATATTTGTGGAGTGGGGGTATTTCTCAGGGTGGCAACTGAAGCGCGAATGTTGCTCAATGCTTCCTTGCCCAAATGCCTGGCTTTGACTAAGTGAGAGTCAGCTTTGGCAGGATTGCTGGTCATAAACAGTGCTGTATTTTCTAGCTGGATACTTTGAGCCGTTAAATAATGACCAACAGAATCATGTATTTCCCTGGAAATCCGATTTCTTTCCTGTAGGGTAGCTCGATCCTCAATTTGTAGGGCATATTCTCGCAAACGTCGATGTG
>JBCBEA010000353.1:0-4965 GCA_038529195.1 Cyanobacteria bacterium J06600_6 | reverse complement strand
ATCATAATCGTGCCATCGACAATATCTAGTTCAACTGCTTCTCCAGGAGCTTCCATAATCAGGACAGGCTGAATTGATTGTCCTGTTTGAAGATTAACCTGATCGTTTTGTCCGTAAATTGTATAGTTGCCGTTGCCGTTGTCGATTAGATCTACGCCATATATTTCTTTGATTTTATGAGGGGTATTGAAGTTTAGCTCCCAGCCATTGGCATCTAATTTGGCAGCAATATCTAGCTCTAATTTATATCCGCCCGTCCAAGTTTCTACTATTGAAGAGTTGGTATTAAAAATGTTTTGTAAATCAGCCATGGTTAAGTAACTTTATAAATATTGTTATGATTGCAATCAGCCAAAGATTGCCGGCAAATCTGGGGTCTTTGATGTAACTTGATTACCTTTATAAAAGCTTTACAATAACTTCACAGTGACTTTATACGAGCTAGACAGCAGATCTCGATCGCAAAATTTTGTGATCCTGAAAAATCTAGCTCACAATCTGCAATTTAAAATTTGTATGCTAAGTCTACAGTCGAGTTCAAAAATACTTAAACGATAGATTTGGGAACGCTTCGACGAGGAATAGCTCTAGTTTCTAGCTGATGGTAGATTTCAGCCTGAGTCATCTTGAACTGTAGTAATTCTGTCTGGTTTAAACTAAATTGCTGCGGAGGTTTAATCGGCAATATTTCAAGAACGCGAATGATTTCTTCGGCGACTGCTTGGGCGAGAAGGGGAGGAACAGAATTACCGATCTGGCGAAAGCCGTGCCATTTGGTCGCATGGAACATAAACCAGTCAGGGTATGAATGAAGTCGGGCTGCTTCTCTAACCGTAATGCAGCGGGGGGTAATGGGATGGATCGGACGGGGGGAAGTAAAGGCTCCGCGATTGCTAGCTGTTCCTGCTCTCAGGGTAGTACATAGTCCCGCCAGGTCTAAACGATAGAAATGACTAATGCGATCGCTTTTACCTGGAGTCGTTCTGGCAAATCGGGCAATGGTTTGAGATGTATGATTGGTGCGTCGGCTACAGGTTAGCAGTTCTGGTCTGTATGCTCGATGATAGGCATAGTTATTCTCGACTATGGCTGGCACTCGTAAGCGATGAGCATATTCGCTAGGCTTGCCATGGCTGGCAACTACCCAATCTTGAAGTTTGAGTTCGGGATAATCATTAGCTTCTGGCAGATCGCTAATTGCTTCGGCAACGGTAGGAGTTTTGGGTGTAGATTTTTTTTCCGTATCTGGACTCAAGCTTGTTTTTTGATCCGTATCTTGCTTTTGCTTCTTAGTCAGACGCTGACCAAGAGTTTTGGCGAGGGGATAGTTGGGCAAAGGTAGACCTTGACGACACCCCAATAAAAATAATCGTTGGCGATTCTGCGGAACTCCATAGTCAGCAGCGTTTAATACTAGGGGCTGTTGTTTAATTTGATATCCACGTTCCTCAAATTCAGACATAACTCTTTCTAAGACTTGCTTTTGCTTACCAATAGTCATGCCTCGTACATTTTCCATCACGAAATACTTTGGCTTGAGATCCACTACTAAACGCAAAAAACTCAGCACGAGAGAATTACGGTCATCGGTCACATCTCGTTTGCCCATCAAAGAAAAACCCTGACAGGGAGGACCTCCAAAAACTACGTCAATATCGCGATCGCCAATTTCTGATTTTTGTCTAATTTCCTGAGCGCTGGTCTCGCTGACGCTACGACAAATAGTTGTCCAAAAAGGAAAATTATACTCATGAACGCTAGCGTGAATTGGATCTAGCTCTACTGCTGCCAAGACATCAAAACCTGCCTGTTCAAAACCGAGGGTCATTCCCCCCGCACCTGCAAATAAATCGACGGCGATTGGTCGACGATGCTGAGAGTTATCTGGGGAAATAAGATGATTTTTGTAACTAGTAGCCATCAATGACCTCAACTGAAATATTCGACAACAGGGTTTTTAGCCCAGACAGCTAGTAGATTGGCAGCAATAGATGATGTGCGATCGCAAAATTTATTTTAATTATGATCACAATCATTAACACGGTAATTTAGACATTCAATGTAAGATTTTAATCTGCTTGGTCAACAGATCAGTTAAAAATTATCTATTCTTTAATTTGGCTTGTCAATCAAACAAAACTAGAGCGTCAAGAATATGGATACATAAGCCTTGTAAAGATCTCAGACACCATAACTTTTAGCAACCAGCATAAATGGATACGAAACTAACGCTGAATTATCTAGACTCCTTATCCTAGTTCAGAATTTGTGAGATGATTAAGAGTTATTAACAGATAATTTATAAATATAGGAGATAAAGCGTGGCAGAAATTCAATTTGCTAGAGGTGTAAAAGAGCCAACTATTCCTGATGTTAAGGTTACTCGTTCCAAAACAGGCAATAGCGGTACAGCAACTTTTTATTTTGCCGACCCCGAAATTTTGAGTGGTGAGAGCAATCAAGAAATTACAGGAATGTATTTGATTGATGACGAAGGCGAAATTGTTAGCCGTGAAGTTAAAGGCAAGTTTATCAACGGCGAAGCCAGAGCGATCGAAGCCTTGTTAGTTATGAAGTCCGTTGAAGAATTTGAGCGTTTTGTACGCTTTATGAATCAATTTGCCGAAGAGAATGGCTTGGGTAAATCTTAGCCACAAAATTAAGCTAATCAGTAAAATCGGGGAAATCTTGGTATTGGAAGTGATTTTCAAACGAGATTCCCCTGGCGATAAATTTACCTATGATTCCCCATCCAGATAATCAGCCAATCAGCGCTAGTTGTGCCGTAATTACCGTCAGCGATACCCGCACCCCTACAAGCGATCGCAGTGGTCAGATAATTCAGCAACTTTTGCAGGCAGAGGGACATCGAATATCTACCTATACAATTGTTAAAGATGAACCCCAAACGATCGCCGATCTGCTCGAATATTTGGAATACCAGTTTAATTTGGAAGTGATTATTCTTAGTGGTGGTACGGGCATTGCCCCCAGAGATACCACTTACGATGTCGTCAGCAGTTGGCTAACCAAAATTATTCCTGGTTTCGGCGAAATATTTCGTTATTTAAGCTATCAAGAAATTGGTTCAAGAGCTATTTCCTCTCGTGCAGTGGCAGGAGTGCACAAGCAAATACTAGTATTTTCTCTTCCTGGCTCTAGCAATGCGGTACAGCTAGCCCTAAAACAGCTAATCTTGCCAGAATTAAATCATTTACTGCGGCAGGTTCAAGGCAAAAAGTAGAGCATGTGAGTAATTAATTTTAAATTCGGCTCTGGCGATCATCTTTTCACATTACTTAGTTAAAACATCGTTTACTATCACTTACCTTTTACCTCCTACCTCTTACTTCCTACTTCTACTTCTCCGAATACAGTCTTATACGACTAGCTGTCCATTATTGTTTAGACATTTAAGCAGGTTGTGCTTAAATATGGGTGAGAAACTCAATTTAAGATATCTCCCTAGTTTCTTGACTATGATGGCAATCAGAATTAATTAGTTATGGTTAATAAACTATGTAATGTTTTACACAAAACTAGCGCACTAACGATAATCTTCTTGCTAGCAAATACTCTAAACACTTCGGCTACTGAATATGTTTTTACTGCTCCCCCAGAAGTAGAAAAAGAAGCTGTCGAAATTCCCTCTAGTGATGAGGAATATCCTCTCTATGAATGCGTTTCCGAATCAGATGATGCCCTAGATTCTCACCACTGTAGCTGTGCAGATTGTGAACTGGAATTAGAACCAGAACAGATAGAAAAGTCAGAATCTCAAGTAGAAAATGAGGAAAATTAGCCATAAATGCTCGGACAATTTATTGACTGGCTACAGATAGCTTGGAACTTGTTTAATCAGAGTACAGCTCGTATTCTTTGGAACTTATTTTTAGCATTCATACCTCTAATCTTAAGCTTTTATTTATTTCGTCCCCAGATTAAGCGTCATCTATTCTGGTGGATTTTATTACTTATTTTTATCGCTTTTCTCCCCAATGCCCCCTATATTTTGACTGATTCAATTCATATTATTGAGCTAAGTCAGCAAGATTATCCTCTCTGGAGTTTAGTTTTAGTCTTAATCCCGCAATATATTTTATTTATCCTGCTTGGCTTTGGAGCTTATGCTGTTTCTTTAATTCAGCTAGAAAGATATTTAGCTAGTTTCCTAACTCCCAGATATCTAACACTAGTTCGAGCTATCGCTCATACTCTATCAGTCGTGGGTATCTATATTGGTCGGTTTGAAAGATTTAATAGCTGGGATTTCGTTACTAAGCCAGTTCTGGTTATTCTCACCACGATTAAAGATCTATTAGAAATTGACCAGTTTTTAAGTATGGCGATCGCCTGGCTGACTATTTGGTTACTATCGGAACTAGTCAGAGAAGTAAACAAAAAGTTCTTAGCTCATAATTTAATCAGTGATGCTGAGTAAAATTTCCTCAACAATCTGTTCGGGAGTCTGGGCAACATCAACTACGAGAGCATCTTCAGGGGCTTCTAACGCCTCAAACTGACTGCGAAGCAAATCGGGATTCATAAAATGACCCTGGCGCTGTTTGATTCTGGCTTGAATACACTCATAGTCCCCAGCCAAGTAAATAAATATCACCTTGCTGCTGTTGCCTCGAAGCATCTGTCGGTACTGAGACTTAAGTGCCGAGCAGGCTAAAATTCCCGATTTATTCTGGCTCAGAGTCTGAGAAATTAGCTGCTCTAGCTTTTGTAGCCAAGGCAGGCGATCGCTATCGTCCAAAGCAATACCGCGATTCATTTTTTCTCGATTAGCAGGGGAATGAAAATCATCTGCATCGGTGAACTTCCAGCCAGTGCGCTTGCTCAACAACTTGCCAATGGTAGATTTACCCGTGCCTGAAACGCCCATAATGACGTAAAACATACAGTTTAAAGTTGAGAATTAACGGTAAGATATACATCTAAACATTAATTAGATTAAAT